>PWUC01000123.1 GCA_003562655.1 Clostridia bacterium | reverse complement strand
GGCGCTGAACCCGGCCCGGAGTCTCATGGTCCAGGTCCGTGCGTCCTGCAAGTCAATGTCGGGCCAGCGGAAGAACAGCCAGCAGTGCTGCATCTCCTCCAGGGTGTCCCGGGCCGCATCCCGAAGGAGGCGGCGGTGAGAGTCGGCCTGCTGCTGCTTGAGAATGCCCTCCTCGCCCAGCCACCCGACAAACCGTCGCAGGCTCCCCCGGCATTTCTTCACCGCGCTGTCATTGACCAGCGCCTCCCGCAGGAGGTAGTGCCGGAAGAAGTCCTCGAGATAGGCCAGCATGGGTTCAACATCCGCCACGTCGGTGAAGGCCAGGCCCTTTTCGTAAAGGAGCTGGTCATCGAGAACGCCGAAGTAGAATCCGTACCGGTCCAGGGCCCCGCACAATATGTCCAGGTCCCTTGAATACTGGGCCACCGTGCCTGTAGCAACCTGCTCCTGCATCTCTTTCAGAAACCTGTCACACAGACGCCTGATTGAGCGCCGGGAGGGTCGCTGATCCCGGTGGTGCCAGTACCAGCGGAGCTTTCGGTTGGTTTCCCTGGGGTCGAAGTGGTCAGGGTCGTATCCGCCCCCGGTCCACATCAGCATGCGATCGTGCTCGGGATGCTCCGCGTTGCCCAGGGCTTCAAGCAGACCGTAGTATCCTCCCACTCCACCACAATCCTCGGGCGGACACGCCCGCGCTCCACCGATACACCGGGGGAACCTGGTTGCCGTACGTGGCAGCGATTCGATGCTGATCTCGTGCCGCCACCCGTCGCCGAAGTCATACACGTACAGGATAGGCTTTCCCCCGTCCACATTGAGATCATGGAGGGCGATACCGGTTGAGTCCTCATAATCGACGCCAATTTCTCCGTCAAAGGATGCGTACGTGTTCCCCTCAACCTCAAACAGATGGAGATGGCTGTTCTGCCACCCCATGGCGATCTGGGTGACCATGTGCAGCTGCTGGAGTGTAATCGAAGCGGGCACTCTCACCTGGCGCCATATGGCTGGATCGATGTTCATCAGTGTCATGTTGACCTCGTAGCTGGTGTGGTTCTCTGTCATTATCGTACCCTCCCCGGTTGGATCCCGTGTTGCGGTGACACCTGGGTAATTCTACAGTCAGGGCAGAACTCCCTTTGATCAGGCCAGGCAAAGAAACGTGGAGGGGAGGCCTCGTGCTCGGGGCCTCCGTGCCTCATTGTCAGCCGGGGGTCCCTTCGAGCGAATCCAGGCAGTACTGACGGCAGATGAACGCACTCCCCGCTGAACTCAGCTTAAACCCAAGTTCCATGGTAAAGATCACGAGAGTTCTCAAGCGTGCTGGGGGTATTCAATGATTTTCTGTTGTCGCCCTTCTGTCTACCGGCCAGTTGGGGACAGATTCACACCGATTCGCTCGAGGGTTTTCCTCTGCAGCGGTGTGGGTGTTGCCAACATGGTGAAGGAATCCATCTGCATACCGGGCACCCGCACCTGCACTGCCCAAAATGCCCTCAATCCCTTGCGGGACGGGCCATCGCACCGTTTTGGACTCTGGAACTTCGGCTCAATCCGGGGGCCTCATCCATCAGACCGCCTGCGCGACGAGGCGAGAACATCGTCGCGGATGGGCTCGAGACACAGAAGGATCTGCCACGCCTTTTTCATCGTTGCCCTGAACCGGGCCGTGAGCAGCTCGGGAATGCCCGACTGCACCAGGGGGCAGATAAAGATCCCGTTTCTATCCAGCATCATTTCCAGCCTTCCCCTCTCGTCCAGGTGAGCAGTCAGGGGGAAGGTCCGGCACGCGAAGGGCCGGAGATGGCGGGGACAGCTCTCGCTGCAGCTGGCGAACCAGCCTCCCCGGTTCCAGGACGGAGGGAAAACGTAGCGTCGGGAGTCATGCCACCTGCGCTGGAGCCAGGGCTGGTCTCCGATCAGGACCTGCTCGCCGGGAAAGAGGTACACGCCGACGCCCGGTGCCCAGTCTTTGCAGCACATGGAATCGCAAAGATCTCCGCAGTCGAAGGACAGGGGAGTGACGGGGGTCGTCATCCTGTAGATATGGGTCCACAGATTCAGAAGCCCATCATGACTGAGCATGTGATCCTCCAATATGGGGTGGTTTCCTGTCAAGTGTGTCACACGGAGTGCGGGGAGACAATGGGCCCCGGTGGTGGTATCCTATATCTCAAAGGTTGACGGTGGGGGGCTGAGTGTGACGAGAGACGAGGCAGTGGAGCGCTATCATATCCAGACCTACGGCTGCCAGATGAATGAACATGATTCCGAAGTCCTGGCCGGGATCCTGGAAGATATGGGATACGAGCCGGCCGGGGATGCCGCGAAGGCGAGCGTCATACTGGTGAACACCTGCTGCGTGCGCGAGAGTGCGGAACAGCGGATCCTGGGAGAGCTCGGGCGTTTGAAGAAGCACAAGTATGCCAATCCCAGGCTGATGATCGGGGTCTGCGGGTGCATGGTCATGCAGGACGGCGCCCTCGACAGGCTGCGCCAGCGGACTCCTCACGTCGACTTCGTCCTGGGCACCGATCAGCTGCACCGGTTGCCGGAGCTTCTCGAAGAAGCCCGGCGCTGCGACGAGATCCTGGTGCAAAGGGAGTGCGGGGAAGGGGTCCTGCCCACGGACCTGCCCCGGCGGCGGACTGCGGGGGTCAGGGCCTGGGTGCCGATCATATACGGGTGCAGCAACTTCTGCACGTACTGCATCGTTCCCTATGTTCGCGGACGGGAGATCAGCCGACCTGCCCGGGACATCGCGCGTGAGGTGCAGGAGCTGGTCGGTGACGGTGTTCGGGAGATCACGCTGCTCGGGCAGAATGTCAACTCCTACGGCAGGGACCTGGAGGAGGACTTCAATTTTGGCGACCTCCTGGAACTGCTCAACGACGTGGATGGTCTCGAGTGGATCCGGTATACGACCTCCCATCCCCGGGATTTCTCCGCGGATCTTGTCGACCGCATCGCCGATCTGGACCGGGTGTGCGAGCACTACCACCTGCCGGTGCAGAGCGGCAGTGATCGGATCCTGGAGCGCATGAACCGCGGCTACACCAGGGAGCAATACCTGGAACTGACCGCGCGGATCCGGGAGGTGACGCCCGGGGCCTCGATCACCACCGACGTCATCGTCGGCTTCCCGGGTGAGACCGCGGAGGACTTTGACGATACCTGCGATCTCTTCCGCCGGGTCCGTTTCGACGGTGCCTTCAGCTTCCTTTACTCTCCGCGTTCGGGAACCCGGGCTGCCGAATACTGCGACCAGGTGTCCCTCGAGGTCAAAAAGGAGCGCCTGAACCGGTTGAACGAGCTGCAGTACGCCATCTCCCTGGAGCGCAACCGGGCCCTTGAGGGCCGGGAGATTACGGTGCTGGTCGATGGACCGGGCACCAGGGATCCCGCCGTTTTGAGGTGTCGCAGCCGAACCAACAAGCTGGTGCTGGCCGAGGGCCCCAGGTCGCTGAGGGATTGTTTCGTCCAGGTACGGATTACAAGGGGCGAGACCTTTCAGCTCCGGGCAGAGATCGTCAGCTAGCTGCTGGTGAACACTGCGACGACCATCCGGATGAAGCACTCCCTCACGAGGGGCACCAGGGCCAGGGGAGCCAGGTAGGGGCGAAGGGGCACCTCACGGTAGTAGAGCAGTTCGGCGGGCAGGTCGGCTGCGATGCGACGGAATCTCCGGGCCGTCATGCCGTTGAGGTAGGCCAGCCGGTCGGAGCCTGCATTTCCCAGCCTCAGGTTGAGGCGGGCCTCGGCGTCGGGGTGGTCCTGCACCAGCTGGCGGTAGGCGGTGACCAGGGTCGATTCGGAGAAGATCAGGTGCACCCAGGGGATGCCGATGACATCGGAGAGGTGGGCGCCGTAGGGGTGGCAGTAGGGCGGGAAGTTGACGAAGAGCCTTCCCCCGGGGCGGAGGACCCGCAGGCATTCATCAAGGACCCTCACCGGTTCCGCCAGGTGCTCCACCGTGTCATTCATGATGATGGTGTCGAAGAACCCGTCGGGAAAGGACATGTCCCCGGCATCGCCGGTGACGAAGCTGGTCAGGTCGCCGAGCCCTTCCCTTCGGCTGAAGGCCTCCGCCCGGCAGCGGTAGCCCTCGACGGTGTCGATGCCCCACACGTGGGAGGGATTCAGGGTGGCGTAGTAGCAGGTCTTGCCCCCGGCCCCGCAGCCGACATCAAGGACCCTCTTATCCCTGAACATCTCGTGGACGGTTGCGAAGCCCAGGTAGTAGTGGATGGTGCGCAGACCCTGCTCAAACTGCCAGCGGGCGTAGGTCATGGTCCCGTCCGTCTCCAGGTTGAAGGGATGGACGGGTCGCGGAAAGAACCGGTTGAGAAACTTCAGTGCCGCCACGCCCGGGACGCTCATGCCTGTCCACCTCCGCAGGTCGATTTATGGAGAGTCTGCTTTCTTGTACAATACATAGAGAGTCAGGTCAAGCTTGAGGGGAGGAGAGAATGGGGCGCAAAGATGAAGTGAGCACCCCGATGATGAAGCAGTATCTGAGCATCAAGGAGCTGCACCCGGATGAGATGCTGTTTTTCCGCATGGGGGACTTCTACGAGATGTTCTTCGAGGATGCTGAGGTCGCAGCCCGGCTTCTGGACATCGCTCTCACTTCCAGAGATGGGGGCGGGGGTGTCCGGGTTCCCATGGCCGGAGTGCCCTATCATGCTGCGGAATCATACATACAGACGCTGCTGGATGCCGGGCAGCGCGTGGCGATCTGTGAACAGATGGAAGAGGCCTCTGCCGGGCGGGGCCTGGTGAGACGGGAGGTGGTTCGGGTCATCACCCCGGGGGCCAGGATGGACGCGGCGGTGATGGGCAGCAAGAGGGACAACCTCGCAGCAGCGGTGGCGGGTGCGGGAGATTCCCTGGGCATGGCCGTCGCCGACATATCCACGGGCTACTTTGCCTGTGTGCAGGTGGACGGGCCCGACGCCCGGCGCAGGATCATGGGAGAGTTCGCCCGGCACGAGCCCCGGGAGTGTTGTGTGGATCCCGGGCTTTCCGGGGCGGATGCCCTGAGGGAGGGCCTCACCGAAGGGGCGACGCTTCATTTTCCGCAGCTGGAGGACTGGGTCTTCGATGAAGCCCGGTGCAGGGAGATTCTGCGCGAGCATTTTGGGGTGTCAAACCTGGCTGGCTTCGGTTGTGATGACAGGCCCCAGGCCGTGCGGGCGGCGGGCGGGCTTCTGCACTACCTCCGGGACACCCAGAAGAATGGCCTCCGGCAGATGGTCACCCTTCAGACCTACAACGTCGAGGATCACCTGATCATTGACCCGGTCGCCCGCCGCACCCTCGAGCTGACCGAGCCGCTGTTCTCCGATCGGCAGGGGGGAACGCTGCTGGAGGCGGTGGACCGGACCGAGACCCCCATGGGGGGCAGGCTCCTGCGGCGGCAGATGGAGCGCCCCCTTCGGGATCCCGGGGCCATAGGGCGGCGCCTGGATGGGGTGCAGGCCCTGGTCAATGATCCCCTGACCCGGGATCGACTGCGGGAGTCGCTGCGCAGGATTCAGGACCTGGAACGGCTGGCGGGACGGGTCTCCCACGGCACTGCCAGTCCCAGAGACATGGCTGCCCTGCGGGCCTCGCTGGGCCGGATCCCCGGGGTGATGGATGCCCTGTCCGGCATGCCCGAGGTCGGCGATCAATCCTGCCTGTGGCATGAGCTGTTCACAGAGACCGATCTGCTCCAGGATGTCCGGGAGGAGCTGGACAGAGCCCTGGTCGACGAGCCCCCGGCGACGATCCGGGAGGGGGGGATCATACGCACCGGCTACGATGAGGACATCGACCGGCTGCGCCGGCGCTCAGAAGAGGGAAAGCAGTGGATCGCGGGACTGGAGGTCCGCGAGCGCGAGAGGACGGGCATCAAGTCCCTGAAGGTTGGTCACAACAAGGTCTTCGGGTACTACCTGGAGGTGACCCATCCAAACAGGGATCTGGTGCCGGATTCCTATGAGCGCAAGCAGACCCTGGTCAATTCCGAACGCTATGTCACCCCCGAACTCAAGGAGAAGGAGGCCGTCATCTTCGGCGCCGAGGACCGGCTGGCAGAGCTGGAGCACCGGGCCTTCGTGCGCCTGAGAGAGAGCACCGCCGGGGAGGTGGACCGCCTGTTGGGGGCGGCGGCCACCCTGGCCCGGATCGATCTTTTGCACAGTCTGGCCCTGGTTGCTGCCCACAACAACTACTGTCGGCCCGTTGTGGATGAGGGCCTGGTCCTGGACATCATACAGGGAAGGCACCCGGTGCTGGACGGCGCGGACATGGATGAACCCTTTGTCCCCAATGACTGCTACATCGACTGCGACAGCCAGGCCTTTCTGGTGGTGACCGGGCCCAACATGTCAGGCAAGTCCACCTACCTGCGCCAGGTGGGCCTGATCGTGATCATGGCCCAGATGGGCTCCTTCGTTCCGGCAGAGCGGGCCCGGATCGGGGTCTCCGACCAGATCTTCACCCGGATCGGGGCGGCCGATGATCTGACGCGGGGGCGCAGTACCTTCATGATGGAGATGACCGAGGTGGCCAACATCCTCAACAATGCCACCACGCGGAGCCTGCTCATCCTCGATGAGGTGGGCCGTGGCACCAGCACCTACGACGGCATCAGCATCGCCTGGGCCACGTGTGAGTACATCCGGCGCTCGGCGCGGTTGGGATGCCGCACTCTCTTTGCCACTCATTATCACGAGCTAACCCGCCTGGCCGATCGGTATCACGGAGTGGCCAACTACTCGGTGGCAGTGCGGGAGAAGGGCGACGACGTCATCTTTTTGCGCCAGGTGGTTCCGGGGCCGACGGACAGAAGCTACGGGATTCACGTGGCGCGGCTGGCGGGTCTGCCGCGACCCGTCATCTCCCGCGCCCACCAGCTGCTCTCGGACCTGGAGCAGTCCTCGGAGGTCCTGACCCCCGCCGCTGCTGAGGACGAAGTCCGGTTGACGGACGGACGGGTGGTCACCCGCAAGAGGGGCTCCTTCAGCCAGGTCTCACTGTTCAGCCAGGGAGATGAGGAGAATGAGTGAGGGCGCCCGGATCAAGAGATTGCCCCAGGCCCTGGTGAACCGGATCGCGGCCGGTGAGGTCGTGCAGCGGCCTTCCTCGGTGGTCAAGGAGCTGGTGGAGAACGCCATCGATGCCGGGGCATCCGAGGTCAGGATCGACGTGAGCCGGGGAGGGATGGAGCGGATCGCCGTTGCCGATGACGGCATCGGCATGGGACCCGAAGATCTACTCCTGGCTGTCGCCCCCCATGCCACCAGCAAGATCGCCGTCGACGATGACCTGGAGGCGATTGAGACGCTGGGTTTTCGGGGGGAGGCCCTGGCCAGTATCGCCTCGGTCTCGCAGGTGCAGATCTACTCTCGCCCACGGGCGGCAGATGCGGGTGCCGTCCTGCGGGTGGAGGGAGGAGCTGAGGCCCCCCTGCAGCCGCGGGGCGGCCCCCCTGGTACCAGGATCCAGGTCAGAAACCTCTTCTACAACACGCCGGCTCGCAAGAAGCATCTCCGCCGCCAGGCGACGGAGATGTCCCACGTGTCTTCGGTCGTCAGGGAGATGGCCCTGGCTCATCCGGAGGTGTCCTTGCGGCTCTTCAGCGCCTCAGAGGAGCAGATCTTCACCAGCGGCAGCGGAGACCTGAGACAGTGCATCGCGGAGGTTTTTGGAGCCGAGGTGGCCGGCGAGATCCTGCCCATCGCGGAGCCGCAGGAGACGGTGGAGGGATTTGTCGGGACCCCGGCCATCAGCAGGAGCCGCCGCGACCGGCAGTATGTCCTGATCAACCGGAGGCCGGTCAACCACCCGGGCATCGGGGCGGTGCTGAACCGCGCCTACGAGGGGTTCATGGACCGGGGCCGCCATCCCTTTGCCATCCTGGTGATCTCGCTGGCGCCCGAGAGGATCGATGTCAACGTCCACCCGGCCAAGCGGGAGGTGCGCATTCTGGAGGAGCGAGAGCTGCTGGGGGGCATATACAACCGGGTCAGGGGCGCCCTTCTGGGCATGCCGGCCCCTCGCTGGGAGATCTCGGCGACGGGGAGGGGCAGTGATGGTCCAAAGACCCCGGCCGGGACCGGGGGAGCAGACCGGACAGCTGAGACCCAGCTCACCTACCTCTCGCACCCGGCTGGCGAGCAGACATCCTCTGAGGTGTTCAGTCAGCTGCGGCCCCTCGGGCAGATTGACAGGACCTACATTGTCGCCGGGGGCCCCGGGGGAATGTACGTGATCGATCAGCACGCTGCCCACGAGCGGTTATACTATGAGCGGGCCCTCGAGGCCCGGCGGTCGAAAGCGGCTCCCTGTCAGCGGCTGGCCGTGCCCCACTCCTGTGAGGTGAGTCCCGAGCAGATGCAGCGGTGGGAGGCGCACAGGGATGATCTCGAGGCCCTGGGTTTTGACGTGCAGCCCTTCGGTCGCGACACCCTGCTGGTCAGAGGGGTTCCGGTCTACGCGGGCGAACCGGCCTCCGCCCACATGCTGACCGAGGTCCTGGAGAAGATGAGGGAGGGCCCCACCACAGGGGAGTCAGCCGCGATGGCCACTGCCGCCTGCAAGTCGGCGGTGCGGGCGGGCGACAGCTTGAGTGTTTCCGAGATCAGGCAGCTCTTCGACGACCTGGCCGGGTTAGAACAGGCGGGCACCTGTCCGCACGGCCGCCCGACGGTGGTGGTGCTCTCGAGGCGGGAGCTGTCGCGCATGTTCGGACGCCGTTGAGGGGAGATGGATGAGATGGGCGAGCAACTGCGTGTTCTGGTGATCCTGGGGCCCACGGCCGTCGGCAAGAGTGAACTGGCGGTCAGACTCGGCCATCGCTACCGCGGGGAGATCATCTCGGCCGATTCGATGCAGATCTACCGGGGCATGGACATAGGCACGGCGAAGATGACCCGGGAGGAGATGGACGGTGTGCCCCACCACATGATTGACATCCTTCCCCCCACCGAGGGGTTCAGCGCGGGCCGGTTCAAGGCCCTGGCCCGCTCGATCATCGAGGACATCACCGGGCGCCGAAGACTCCCCATTGTGGTCGGTGGAACGGCCCTTTACGTCCGGGCTCTTCTTTATGACTATCCCCTGGCGCGGGCCCCGAGGGATCCCCAGCTGCGCAAAGAGCTGGGGAGGCAGGCGGCGAGGGAGGGGCCGCAATCGCTGCATGCCGAACTCGAGGATATCGACCCAGAAAGCGCCCGGCGCATTCACCCCAACGATGTCAGGCGAGTGATCCGGGCCATCGAGGTCAGGCGCAGAACAGGACGGACCATGACCGAGTGGAGGAGGGCGACCCCCACCGAACCGGTCTACAATGCACTGAAGATCGGTCTGTGCACCCGTCGAGATCTGCTCTACGAGAGGATCGAGGAGCGGGTCGATGACATGATTGCCCGCGGTCTGGTGGCGGAGGTCCGACAGATCCTGGACGAGTTCGGTGACCTCAGTTCAACCGCGGCCCAGGCCCTCGGCTACCGGGAGGTCATGGAATATCTCGAGGGCGAGGTGAGCCCCGACGAATGCGTCTTCAGGATCAAGAGGAACACAAGGAACTTCGCCAAGAGGCAGCTCACCTGGTTCCGCTCTGATGAGGACATCGAGTGGGTTGACGCGTCTTCGGAGAGGGCCTTCGAGGAGGCCTCCCGCATGGTATCTGACTGGCTGCACTGATCCCGCACTCCCTCCCAGCATCCGACCACTGCCCTCAAGACCCGGGCCCATCCGGTATTTCCCGGGCAATATCACCTCTCTTTGTGTCTGTTGCTGTCCGGTCATGTCGATTTATACCAGATAACTCCCCAATATTATGTGAAACTATTTTGTGTTCGTGGGAGGAGTCCGGGGTGGAGTGAAGAATACAGAGGGTGGATGGAAAGTGGAGCGGAGTGGAGAATAGGGGAGAGCCGGAGGGTAGTGAGGGCGAGCAGAGACGGAAGGGGAGGTCCAGGGTCGTGTTTATGGGAGAGTATCGGCACAATATAGATGAAAAGGGTCGTCTGATTGTCCCCGCAAAATACCGAGCGGAGCTGGGGGAGTCCTTCATCATAACCAAGGGACTCGATCGATGCCTCTTCGTCTATCCCGATGCGGAGTGGACAGCCCTGACCGAGAGGATGAAGGAGTTGCCCTTCACGAAGTCCGATGCCCGCGCCTTTGTGCGTTTCTTCTTTTCAGGGGCCTCGGAATGCAGCTGTGACTCACAGGGTCGCACTGTGATCCCCTCCAATCTCAGGAGCTACGGGCAGCTGGACAGGGAAGCGGTCATCATAGGAGTCGGAAACAGGATCGAGATCTGGAGCGGCGAGACGTGGGAGGAATTTGAAAGCACTGCCGAGGAGACCTACGAGGATTCGGCTGAGAAGCTCACAGACATGGATCTGTTCTTGTGACCCAGGGTGATGCCTTTCACCAGCCGGTGATGCCCGACGAGGTCGCAGACTATCTGGACGTGCAGCGCGGAGGGGTCTATGTCGACGGCACGTTGGGTGGCGGGGGACACGCCCGTCTTTTGGCCGACAACCTCTCTGCCGGGGATCTGCTGATCGGGATCGATCTCGATCCCGAGGCCCTGAGGGTTGCAGCGGAGGTGCTGTCGGACGTCAAGCCCCGGGTGGAACTGGTTCACGATAGTTTTCGCTCCCTGACTGCGCTGCTGGCAGAGCGGGGGATCGATGCAATTGATGGGTGCCTGCTGGACCTGGGCGTCAGTTCCCATCAGCTGGACTGTCCGGAGCGAGGTTTCAGCTACCGGTACCCAGACGCCCCGCTGGACATGCGGATGGACCCGGGTGCAGAACGAACAGCAGCGGATATACTGAACCACTACGAACAGCGAGAGATCGCCCGCATCCTCCGGGAATATGGGGAGGAACGCTGGGCGGGACGGATCGCCCGTTTCATCGTCAGGCGACGGAGCATTGAGCCCTTCAGAAGGACGGGTGATCTGGTTGAGGTCATCATGGATGCCATTCCCGCTCCTGCCAGGAGAAGGGGTGGCCATCCAGCGAGGAGGACCTTCCAGGCCCTGCGCATTGAGGTCAACGGGGAACTGGAAGGGCTCGGCGAGTATCTGGAGGAGGTCGTGCATCTCCTCCGGGTGGGTGGCAGGTTGGTGGTGATCACCTTTCACTCCCTCGAGGACCGTCCAGTGAAGAGGGTCTTCAGGGACCTGTCCCGGGAGTGTCGCTGTCCGCCGGATTTGCCGGTCTGCCGGTGCAGTGGGCCGGTGGTCAAAGATCTGACGCGGAAGCCGGTTCGGCCGGGCGATGCCGAGATGTGCACCAATCCCCGTTCATCTTCAGCCAAGCTCAGAGCCATTGAGCGGCTCTGAGACGGAGGTTCTGCAGGTTATATCGGATTGGAGTGGCGAGTAAGATGGCAGTGACGGCAAGGCAGCTGGTGCAGACCAGAGAACAGTGCCGCCCCGCATCCCGAGGGGGAGGGAAAGAGCAGCCCCAGAAACTCCCCGGGGGAGCCGGGCAGGAGGCCGGCATCAGAAGGAGGACCGTACTGTGGGTGCAGGTCCTCACCGCCCTGGTTGTGATCTTTGTCCTGGCCCTCGGCCTGATCGTGACCGAGACGGCCATAGCCAACCGGGGCTATGAGCTGGCAGGCCTTAGGGCCCAGTTGAGGGAAGCCCAGATGCACAGTGATCTTCTGGAGGCAGAGGTCGCGTCCCTGAGATCCACGCAGCGGATTGTGGGCGTTGCGGAGGAGCAGCTGGGACTGGTGCAGGTGGGCAGCCCTGCTGCGGTCGCTTCCATTTCTGAGAACTCGCCTGTGACCCGGAGTGGTGGTCAGGGAGCTGTGACGACGGCCAGCGCCGACGACAGCTCCGCGGGTACTGGGAGGAGGGTGGTACTGTATCTGGAGTCGGAGCCGACCGTTGACGGCGGCCTGCGCCTGGCAGATATGGGAACGTGGCTGCTGCGATGGCTGCGAGGCACGACTCCGGTCAGGGCAGGTAACTAAAAATTAGCGGAGATGCAGGGGGACGGCCGAGATGAGGTTGCCCAGCATTGCGATGCGCAAACGAGTCCTTCACGGTCTCGTGGTTTTCGTGCTCATTTATGTGGCATTGATGTTTCGGGTCGGCTGGATCCAGGTGGTTCTGGGAGATGAGCTGAGCGAGGCTGCACTCGAGTCCCGCACCAGGGAGATAAGCGTGCAGGCCCGCAGAGGCGTCATCATGGACCGTGAGGGGCGGGAGCTGGCCGTGAGCGTGGACGTTGACTCACTGTATGCTGTTCCCGCGGAGGTGCGAGATGCGCAGCAGTGGGCCGCCGCTCTGGCGCCCATTCTGGGCATGGATGAGGGCGTGCTTCGGGACAGATTGTCCGCCAGTGCCTCCTTCGTGTGGCTGAAGAGGAAGATGGCGCCGGAGGCTGCCCGCGCGGTTAGGGAACTGGATCTGAGCGGCCTGTATTTCACCATGGAGAGCGAGCGCTTTTACCCCAAGGGTACGCTGGCCTCTCGCGTCCTTGGTTTTGCCGGAATAGACAGCCAGGGTCTTGAGGGAATCGAATACAGCTGGGATCAGGTCCTGCGGGGAGAGCCGGGGACCATATCCATGGAGTTTGATGCCGAGGGAAGGGAGATCCCGCAGGCGGTCTACCACTACATTCCCCCGGTTGAGGGCAGCGACCTGTACCTGTCCATCGACGAGATCATCCAGTACATTGCCGAGCGGGAACTGGCCAGGGTCGTGACTGAAACCGGAGCCCTCGGGGCCCACCTGCTGATGATGGATCCGGGCACCGGTCACATTTTGGCCATGGCTTCATATCCCAACTTCGACCTTAACCGCTGGTCCGACGTCTCGCCCGTGCTCTGGCGGAACCCGCTTGTCAGTGACACGCAGCATCCGGGATCGGTCTTCAAACCGATCACCGGTGCCGCTGCAATCGAGGAGGGCACGGTGACCCCGACGACTCCCTTCTATGATCCGGGGTACGTGAGGGTTCCCGGGGCTGTCATTCACAACTGGAACCGGCAGGGTCTGGGATCTGCAGACTTCTCCCTGGGATTTGCCAAGTCAGCCAACACCATCTTCGTCAGGACGGGCCTGGAACTGGGCATGGAGGCCTTCTACCGCTACCTGCGCGCCTTCGGCCTGGATTCGCCCACGGGAGTGGACCTTCCCGGTGAGGCCGAGGGCATTCACCCCCCGGAGGAGCGGGCGAGGCCCGTGGACCTGGCGGTCATGTCCTTCGGTCAGACCCTGACCCTGACGCCGCTGCAGATGATCAACGCCGCGAGCGCCATCATCAACGGCGGATATCTCATGCGTCCCCAGGTGGTGCACAGCATCCGGGATGCTGTGACCGGCGAGATTCAGGAAGTCCCGCCGGAGGTGCTCCGCCGGGTCATATCCGGGGAGACCTCGGCCACCATACGTGACCTGATGGTGCAGGTCATTGAGGAGGGGACCGGATCGCGGGCGGCGATTCCCGGCTACAGTGTGGGCGGCAAGACGGGTACGGCCCAGAAGACGGTGGATGGCGTGGTGTCCAGGGACCGGCACCTTGGTTCCTTCCTGGGATTTGCCCCGGCGGATGACCCGGCGGTTATCTGCTACGTCATCGTCGACGAGCCCGAGGGTCTCTACTACGGGGGACAGGTGGCGGCACCGGTGTTCCAGGCAGTGGTGAGTGATACGCTCCGTTATCTGGAGATTCCACCGGAGTTCCCCGAACAGATCACAGGTGGCGACCCCGGGGGATCCGTCGGTCCCGCGGAGGTGCTGCTGCAGGTTCCGGATGTGACCGGAGTGCCGGCGGCGGAGGCGGAGGAAAGGCTGGCGGAGATGGGTCTTGAGTTCACCATCATCGGGGCCGGTGATGAGGTCCGGGAGCAGTTTCCGCCCGGGGGAACTGAGGTCCGACCGGGATCCCAGGTGCTTCTGTATACTGAGGGGTTGGATGAGGAACCCGCTGAGGCCGGCACAGTCCGGATACCCGACCTGACCGGGATGACCCTGCGGGCCGGAGCAGAAAAGCTGGGTGCCCTGGGGCTACGCATGGAAGTTAGCGGTTCTGGGATCATAATAAGGCAGGAGCCTGGACCGCGAACCCATGTGCAGAGAGGCACCATAGTCCATCTTTACCTGCGTTCGCCCTGACTATGAGCGGGTTCGGGTGCTGCTGCCCTGCGTGATCCTTCGTCGCGCCCACAGTGTGCTATTTGGAGGGAGTGCCTTCTGGTGAAGCTGGATCAGCTGCTACAGGTGATAACGGATCATGGTGATGAACCGCCTGAGATTCCGGCGGCGGACCTGACGGCAATCGAGATCGAGGATCTGTCCTATCACTCGAAACGGGTCAAGCCCGGCGACCTTTTCCTGTGCATTCCCGGCGAGCTGACCGATGGACATCTCTTTGCACAGGAGGCCGTCTCGCGCGGCGCCCGGGCCCTTCTGGTTGAGAGGTTCGTCACCGTCGACCCTCCCGTGCCCCAGTTGGCCGTTGCCGATGCACGGCGGGCGGCGGGTGTGGTCGCCGACGCTTTCTTCGGCCACCCCACAGGGAAGATGACCCTGGTGGGGGTGACGGGCACCAGCGGCAAGACGACCACAGCCCACCTCACGCGCCATGTGCTTGAGGCGGACGGAATCCGTTGTGGCCTGGTCGGTACCGTGGGCAACATCGTCGGGGGCAGCAGGATGGAGACGGTACTCACCACCCCTGAGGCAGCCGACCTGCAGAGGTTGTTTCACCAGATGCTCGGCTCCGGCGATCGCGCTGCGGTGATGGAGGTCTCATCCCATTCGCTCATGCTGCATCGGGTGCAGGGATGTGCCTTCAATGTCGGCGTGTTCACCAACATCGCCCCAGAACACCTGGACTTTCACGGGGACATGAAGAGCTACCTGGCAGCGAAGGCGCGTCTCTTCGAGATGCTGACCGACGAGGGCCTCGACCGCGGTGGGCCGCGGGCGGTCATCAATGCCGATGATCCCCGGGGGGTCGATATTGAAGGGCATTCGGTGGCCGGGGTCCTGACCTACGGCCTGGACGGAGGAGAGGTCACCGCCTGTGACATAGAGATGACCCCGGAAGATACGGTCTTCTCCCTGCGGCTGCCGCCGGGTGACGGGCGGCGGGTCAGACTCCAGCTCCCCGGTCGTTTCAACATCTACAATGCCCTGGCTGCGGCGGCGGTGGCGCACAGCCTCGACGTGGACATAGACTGCATTGCCGATGCCCTTTCCGGGGCCGCTCCGGTTCCCGGTCGCTACGAGGTGGTCTCCGGTTCTGAGGACGACGTGACGGTGATCGTGGACTTCGCCCATACGCCCGACGAGCTCGCCAACCTTCTCGAGGCGGTGCGCAGCGTGTCGGCGGGCCGGGTCATCACGGTCTTCGGCGCAGGTGGGGACAGGGACCGGACGAAGCGCCCGGTCATGGGATCCGTGGTCGAGGGTCTGGCGGACTGCATCATCGTGACCTCCGATAATCCCCGCAGTGAGGACCCACAGGCCATAACCTGTGATATACTCAGAGGCATCGAGGACACCTCCAGCTGCGAGGTGTACGTGGATCGGGAGGAGGCCGTGTTGAGGGCGGTGGAGATCGCCCGCCCTGGCGATACGGTTGTCCTGGCGGGCAAGGGCCATGAGACGACGCAGATCCTGGCTGATCACGCAATCCACTTTGACGACCGGCTGGAGGCGCGCAGGGCACTTGAACTGCGCCGTAAGAACCGGGAGAGAGGGTGAGGGCGTGGATGCTGATCAGGGACGAGGGCTCCTGTTCACCGTCGCAGATCTGGCCTCGGTGCTGGGAACCGGGGCGCTGACCCGGGGGCAGCGGGCGACCGGCATTTACGGGGTGAGGACGGACAGTCGCTGTGTGTCCCCGGGTGATCTATTCGTGGCGCTGGAGGGGGAGAAGACGGATGGGCATCAGTACCTGGATGCGGCCTTTTCCCGCGGGGCGGCCGCAGCCCTGGTGAGGGCGGGGAAGGTGTCCCGACGGGATCAGATCCTCCTTGAGGTGCCCGACCCCTTCTGGGCCGTGGGCGATGTTGCCTCGTGGTACCGGGGTCGATTCTCCCTTCCCGTCATCGCGGTGACCGGAAGTGTGGGCAAGACCACCTGCAAGGACATGATGGCGGCGGTCCTGCAGCAGAGTTTCGAGGTGTTGAAGACCCGGGGCAACTACAACACCGAGATCGGGGTGCCCCTGACCCTCTTTGAGCTCCGTTCAAAGCATCAGGCTGCCGTGGTGGAACTGGCGATGCGCAAACTGGGCGACATAGAGTACCTGGCCTCGGTGGCCGGGCCGGAGGCGGGTGTGCTCACCAACGTCACCGAGTCTCACATCGAGTACCTGGGTTCGGTGGAAAACATCGCCCGGGCGAAGGCTGAACTCTTTGAGGCCCTATCCGGGCAGGGCTGGGCGGTGATCAACTGCGATGATCCCTGGGGCCGATGGATCGCCTCCCGGACAGAGGCCCGGACCGTCTTCTACGGGATGCAACCCGGCGATGATCTGCAGGTCTGGGCCGAGAACATCTCCATTGACGGCCTTGCGCGGGCCCGGTTCGACCTTCATGTGAGGGGAGAACCGGCGGTGAGGGTGCATCTGCCCCTGGCGGGCAAGCACCACGTGGCAAATGCCCTCGCGGCCGCCTGCGCCGGCCACATGATGGGGATATCCTCCGAGAGCATCCGGGCTGGACTGGAGAATGTGGAGCTGACCGGCATGCGCATGCAGTGGATCCAGCGGGACCGGATCAACATACTCGATGACACGTACAACAGCAGTCCCACCTCATGCATGGCTGCCCTCGACACCCTGGCCGAATGTGCAGCTGCCGGCAGGAAGGTGGCGATACTGGGCGACATGCTGGAGCTGGGATCCAGGTCAGGACAGTGGCACCTGGAGGTGGGTCGCCACCTGGCCGCCGGCGACCTGGATGTGCTGGTCACCGTGGGCGAACTCGCCTCCCTCATGGGGACCGGTGCCGTCGATGAGGGATTCGCGGCGGGCAGTCACCGGCACTATCCGGACAACGACGCCCTGATTGCCGATCTGCCGGAGATGATCGCCGACGGCGACCTGGTGCTGGTCAAGGCGTCGCGGGGATGCCGGCTGGAGTCCTGTGTGGAGGCGCTGAAAGCGCTGTTTCCGCCCAGAGAAACCCGTGAAATGGGGTCGGGAGGATGATGCTGCCCGTCCTGGACGTGCGGGAACCCTGGGTCTTTCCCGTCGCCTTTGCCGGTGCCGTCGCCGCAGTGCTGGTGGCGGGCACGCTCCTTCTGCCCCTGCTGCGCAGGTTGAACTTCGGCCAGAGGGTCAGAGATGACGGCCCGGGCACGCACCGCAGCAAGGAGGGGACCCCCACCATGGGCGGGCTCGCCTTTCTCTTCGCCCTGATCGGGGCCTCAGTCCTGCTCGTTCCCATGACCTGGGAGCTGAAGCTGCTGCTGGGGGTCACACTGGCCTCGGGGGCCCTGGGCTTCGTCGACGATTTTCTCAAGGTGGCCCTCCGGCGTCCCCTCGGGTTGAGGGGGCGGGACAAACTGGTCATACAGATGATCCTGGGGGCGCTGCTGGGGTGGGGAGCCGTCACCTTCGCCGGGGGCGGCACGTTTCTTGCTGTGCCCTGGACGGGTGTGCGCCTCGATCTGGGGTTGTTCTACCCGGTCTTCACCGCGGTTTTTTTCGCCGGTTCGTCCAATGCCGTCAACCTCACCGACGGGCTGGACGGTCTGGCGGCGGGGGGGACGGCCCTCGCCTCCCTGGTGTTCATCGTCGCTGCCCTGGCTCGACGGCAGCTGATTGTCGCTGTATATGGGATGGCCCTGATGGGGGTCTGCGTGGGGTTTCTCTGGTATAATTTTCATCCTGCCCGCGTATTCATGGGCGACACGGGATCCTTGGCCCTGGGTGCGGCCCTGGCCGGGCTGGCGGTTGTGACAAAGACCGAGCTTCTGCTGGTGGTTGCCGGGGGGCTGTTTGTGGTGGAGACACTGTCGGTCATCGTTCAGGTCACCTATTTCCGTCTCACCGGGGGCCGGAGGCTTTTGCGCATGAGTCCCCTTCACCATCATTTTGAGCTGTCGGGTTTCAGTGAGGTGACGGTGGTGCTGAGCATGTGGCTGTTCCAGGTCCTCTGCACCATCGCGGCCATAACGGGGTTGAGAGGTATGGGAGTGTGAGAGGCAGACGCGGGGAGGCCAGGCCCAGGAGCCGCCGGGCACCAGATCTCATCCTGCTCTTCACTGTGGTGATTCTGGTCGCCTTCGGCGTGCTGATGGTGCTCAGTTCCAGCAGCTATTCCGCCCGCGTGCGCTTCGGCGACAGCTTTTACTATTTCAAGAGGCAGGCTGTATGGGCAATGGGCGGGCTGCTGCTCATGCTGTTTCTGCAGCAGCGGATTGATTACTGGATCTACCGCCGCTATGCCCGGATCTGCATCTTCATTGCCCTCGCCCTTCTCGCCCTGAGTCTCATCCCGGGGATCGGCATTGAGGCGCGGGGTTCGCAGCGCTCGATACTGCTCGGGCCCATTTCTGTCAGTCCAGCGGAGCTGGTGAAGCTGTGCCTGGTTGTGTATCTTGCCCACAGTTTTTGTCGTGTGCCGGAGAAGCTGCGGCGCTTTTTTGCCGGGGTCATGCCCCACCTGGCGGTGGTGGCCCTGGTGGTGGGCATGGTCATGCTGCAGCCCGACCTGGGCACGGCGGTCACCATCGGTGGAACGGTCCTCATCATGCTTTACATCGCAGGCGCCCGCCCCGGGCACCTGCTGGGACTGGTCCTGCTCGGCGTGCCCGTCGTGCACAGGTTGATCGAGTCGGAGCCCTATCGCCAGAGGCGCTTTTACGCCTTCCTGGACCCGTGGTCGGATCCTCTGGGTTCGGGCTTTCACATCATACAGAGCCTTTACGCCCTTGGCTCGGGCCGGGTCTTCGGGGTGGGGCTGGGCGCCAGCCACCAGAAGTTTCTGTACCTGCCCGAGCAGCACACCGACTTCATCTTCGCCATCGTGGGCGAGGAACTGGGGCTGGTCGGATGCACCGCGCTGCTACTGCTGTTCTGCATCCTGGCCTGGCGGGGATTCAGGATCGCTGCCTGTGCCCCGGACAGCTTTTCCGGTCTCCTTGCCGCCGGCATTACGGTCATGATACTGCTGCAGGTCATGATCAACATCGGCGTGGTCACCTCGGTGTTTCCCGTGACGGGGATTCCCCTTCCCTTCATCAGCTACGGGGGATCCTCCCTGCTGGTCACCATGGGGGCAATAGGCATACTGCTCAATATTTCGCGATACTGTCGCATCTGATGATAGAGGTATGCATTTATGAAGCGGTTGATCGTGACCGGTGGGGGGACGGGAGGACACGTCTACCCGGCCCTCAGCATCGCCAGGGGCTTTCTCGAGAAGGGCCCGGATCGTCAGGTCCTCTATGTCGGTGCCCGCAGGGGTCTGGAGAGCACGGTGATTCCGGAGGCGGGCATTCCCTTCCGCTCGCTGCAGGTTGAGGGGATGCTGGGCCGGGGCGCAGCGGGAAAGGCCAGAAGCCTGTTTCTTTTCATCGGTGCCCTCCGGAGGGCCGGGAGGATCCTGGCAGAGTTTTCGCCCGGCGCCGTGGTCGGCACCGGCGGGTACGTTTCCGCGCCGGTGGTGATGAGGGCACAGATGGCGAGGATTCCCACCCTCATCCAGGAGCAGAACGTGATCCCGGGCGTGACCAACCGGATGCTCAGCCATTTCGCCCGGGTGGTGGTGGCTCCGGAGGACGGGGTGGAGCACTTCCCTGCGAGGGTGTCATCGCGCCTGGTGGTGACCGGAAACCCGGTCCGCCGGGAAGTCCTATGCGCCTCCCGCTGTGACGCCCGGGCAGGATACGATCTGAACCCTGAGGATCTCCTGCTGCTGGTGGTGGGAGGAAGTGGAGGAGCCAGGACGATCAACCGGGGCACGGTGGATTTCATCCTCAACTACCTCCCGCGACATCGGGGGCTTCACCTGGTCTACGTCACGGGACCCAAATACTACGGGCACGTCCGGCGTCGGCTGGAGGGCGTTGATACCGGCGGCAGGGTCCGGGTGATGGACTACCTCCGGGACATGCCCTCTGCCCTGGTCGCCTGCGACCTGCTTCTCTGTCGCGCGGGCGCCATGAGCCTGGCCGAGGCCACGGCGGCGGGGCGGCCGATGATCATCGTGCCCTCGCCCAACGTCAGCCACAATCACCAGGAGCACAACGCCCGCGCCCTGGAGCGGGCCGGTGCCGCGGTGGTGATACCCGATGGCGATTTCACCGGTGACGCCCTCGATGTTGTCATCTTCAGACTCATGGCAGACAGTGAGCGCAGACGGGCCATGGCCGAGGCGAGTGCGGTTCGGGGCCGTCCCTCGGCCCTGGAGGACATCCTGGTTGAGATCGAGGCGATGCTGGCATCTCGGAGGTGATGCCCGATGAACTGGTCACAAGTGGCTGCAGAGATAAGTAAAATGACTAGTGATCCGGTCAGGACGTGCGAGCCGATGAGGGATCACACCACCCTGGGGGTCGGGGGACCGGCCCGGGTCTTCACCCACCCTGCCGGACTGGAAGAGGTCACCCGGGTGGTCGCCTGGGCCCGAAGGCGGGAGCTGCCCGTCTATCCTCTGGGCGGCGGAAGCAATCTGCTGGTTGCCGACGGCGGGGTGCCGGGGATCGTGGTGAAGACCACGAGGGGTCTGGCCGGGCTGAAGAAGCCGGTTTCCGGGACCGATGGGGTGAGGATTGAGGTCGGCGCCGGGGTGATCCTCGCCGATCTGTTGTCCAGATCCGTCGAGTGGGAACTGACAGGTCTGGAGCCGTTGGCGGGCATTCCGGGAACCGTGGGCGGCGCGGTTGTCATGAATGCCGGTGCCGGTGAGCTCGAGATGGGCCATCGGGTGGTTGAGGTCCTGATATGCGATGGGGAAGGCATGATCAGGAAGGTCCCGGCAGCGGATTGTGGATTCGGTTACCGGGATTCAGTCTTTCAGCATCAGGAAGGCGATGCGGTGATACTCAAGGTCGTGGTGTCGCTGCAGCGCGGGCGAAGGGAGCACATTCGGGCCGGGATTGAGTCCCGGCTGCGCGAGAGGAAGGAGCGACAGCCCCGGGGATGCCCCAGTGCGGGAAGTGTCTTTCGCAACCCGCCGGGGGTGTCAGCCGGTTATCTGATCGAGGCGGCCGGCTGGAAGGGGCGACGATCAGGGGGAGCCCAGGTATCTCCTCTGCACGCGAACTTTATTGTCAATCGCAAAGATGCGACCGCGGAAGACATAGCCCGGCTGATCGCGGGTATCAGAGAGTCTGTCAGAGACCAGTTCGGGGTTCTTTTGGAGCTCGAACTCGAAACGTGGGGGGTGATTGATGCCCTTTGAGGTGGGTCACCTCCCCGCGGGGAGGTGCATCCATGCCTCGGTTAATCGTGCAGGGGGGGAATCCCCTTCACGGCCGAATCAGGGTCAACGGAGCCAAAAACGCGGTTCTGCCGATGATGGCCGCCGCGGTACTTACTGAATCTGAGTGCGTGATTGAGGACGTACCCGACATCCGCGACGTCAGGGTCATGATCAGCATACTGCGAGACATCGGGGTCGAGGTTGAGTTAGAGGACGTGGATGGAAGACGCCGGCTGTCCTTGAAGGCGGACCAGATCAGGACGGACACCATACCCGCGGAGCTGATGCGGAAAATGAGATCATCCGTATTGCTGATCGGTCCGATGCTCGCGCGGCTGGGCTCAGCGGGAATGACCCATCCTGGAGGCTGTGCGATCGGTCTCCGGCCCATCGACATGCATCTGAACGGGTTCAGGAAACTGAACGCCAGGATCAATGAACGGTACGGCAAGATCCGGATCACCGCCGGCGAGGAGGGATTGCTGGGCACGGACATACATCTGGAGTATCCGAGTGTCGGGGCGACGGAGAACACGATCATGGCGGCAACTCTGGCCAAGGGGTTGACCCGCATCTGGAATCCGGCGAGAGAGCCGGAGATCGAGAACCTGGCAGAATTTCTGAGGCTGATGGGGAGCCGGATCTGGGGGACCGGAACAGATGTCATCACCGTTGAGGGTAAAGGAAGGCTCGGAGGTGCCGAATGCACGGTCATCCCCGACCGGATCGAGGCGGGGACCTTTGCCATCGCAGCGGCGATAACCGGGGGAGAGGTGCAGCTGGACAATGTCCGTCCGTCCCATCTGCGCGCCTTCATCGCCAAGATGTGCGAGGTGGGAGCGAGGGTTGTTTCCCTCGACGACGGCGCCGTGTTGGTGCGGGGGCCCGACCGTCCGCGGGCGGCTGATGTCCGGACCCTTCCGTATCCCGGATTCCCCACCGATCTGCAGAATCAATACCTGGCGATGGCCTGCACTGCCGAGGGGACCAGTGTCATAACAGAGACCATCTTCGAGAACAGGTTCAAGGTGGCCGAGGAGTTCGTGCGCATGGGGGCGCTGATCAGAACCGAGGGGCGCCTCGCGGTGGTCAAGGGTGTGCCCACCCTGTCGGGAACGCGGGTCAGGGCCAACGAGGACCTGCGAGGTGCCGCCTCGCTGATCCTCGCCGGACTCCGGGCGGAGGGAACCACCGAGGTAGAGGGAGCGCAACACATTGACAGAGGCTACATGGACTTCGCCGGACGGTTGGGGGCACTGGGAGCGGACATCTGCTGTGAGGATTGATGACGTCAGTTGAGGAAGTGGCTGGGAGGGCAATCGTCATGTCACGGAGCGGTGCGGTACTCGCAGTCATTTTCATACTGGCCATCGGGCTTTTCGGCTTCTTCCAGAGCTCATACTTCCGGGTCACAGAGCTGGAGATAGAGGGCATCAAAATGCTGGATCCCGAGGAGATCAGGATGATGCTTGCGGTGCGGGGGGATCAGCACATCTACTCCTTCAGCCTCGGGGAGCTGGAGGACCGGCTCACCGTTGATCCCAGGGTCGCCGGGGTGAGAATAATCCGGCGGTTGCCGAACCGGCTCGTGATCCGGGTGACAGAGAGAGAACCGGTGGCAGTGATCATCCAGGGCGGCGTCTTTGCCCTTCTGGATGCCCAGGGCAGGGTCCTTTCGGTCGAGGGAGAATGGCCGGGTGTGGCTGTTCCCGCCCTCTCGGGAGCTCGGGCGGATACTCTGACCCTTGGAGAGAGCCTGGGTTCTCCTGAGGTGGACGAGCTGTTGCGATGTGCCGAACTGATCGGTGATCTGCGACACAGGATTTCTGAGATCGTGCGAGAAGAAGGACATATGGTGCTCTTCACAACCGAGGCCGTACCCGTGATGTTCCCGCTGGCACCGGAGGACATTCTTCGTGCCGCCTCGATTCTGGTCACCATGTTGGAAGAGGACATCGATTCCAGCTACACCATTGATCTGCGGGTTCCGGACCGGCCTGTGATCCGTCCGTCGAGATGATGCTCATTGCCGGAATGCGTGCGGATGGATCAATGCCTGATCGGAACATGATTGAGCGAAGGGGGCTGCGAGGTGCTTGAACTAGATATTGACAATCCGGATTTCGCTACGATTAAGGTGCTCGGCGTGGGCGGTGGGGGCAACAACGCCGTGAACCGCATGATTGAGGCCAACGTGCGGGGCGTGGAATTCATCGCCGTCAACACCGATGCCCAGGCCCTGTCCGTCAACAAGGCTGACTACAAACTGCAGATGGGCGCGAACATGACCAAGGGTTTGGGTGTCGGTGCAGACCCTGCCCTGGGGCGCAAGGCGGCTGAGGAGAGCAGGGAGGAGCTGGAGGAGGTCCTGGCCGGGGCGGACATGATCTTCATCACTGCCGGCATGGGCGGGGGGACGGGGACGGGGGCCTCTCCCATCATAGCGGAGGTCGCCCGGTCCGTCGGAGCCCTGACCGTCGGGGTGGTCACAAAGCCCTTCACCTTCGAGGGTGCGAGGAGGATGCGCCAGGCCGAGGAGGGAATTGATATTCTCAAGGAAGCCATAGATACTCTCATAACCATTCCCAATGACCGCCTCCTCAAGGTGGTGGAGAAGAAGACCTCCATCGTCGATGCCTTCAGCATCGCCGACGATGTCCTGCGGCAGGGCGTGCAGGGCATTTCTGACCTGATCGCGGTACCCGGGCTGATCAACCTCGATTTTGCCGATGTCCGGGCCATCATGATGGGAACGGGCACTGCCCTCATGGGCATCGGCACCGCCTCGGGAGACAGCAGGGCAGCCGAGGCCGCCCGAAATGCGATCTCGAGTCCTCTCCTTGAGACCTCCATCGATGGGGCCAAGGGGGTTTTGTTGAACATAACCGGGGATGCCTCTCTCGGCCTGCTGGAGGTCAACGAGGCGGCAGAACTCATCCGTGAGGTGGCCGAAAATGATGCCCACATCATCTTCGGTGCAGCGATCAATGAATCCTTTGAGGACGAGCTGAGGGTCACGGTCATCGCCACGGGTTTTGGCGGCAGGAGACGTCCCTCGGAGGCTGGCTTTGATGAGTTGACCATGAAACCCTTTACCGCGGATGACGATGAACTGGATATTCCGGCCTTTCTGCGCCGCCGCAGCATACGGGATCTCTGAACGCCTGCCTTCATGAGGGACCAGAGAAGGAGGCTCGGGGCCTGGGCGGGTGACGGCCCCCGCCCAGGATGGATCGGGCCGTCTCTGGCAGTGGGATCGACAGGGGCGGGCCTGCGGTTTGCGGCGCGGCCCCGTCGATGGGTCCTGTGTGGCCGGCAGATCGGTGTGCCCAGCTCCCGTCATTGGGGAAATGCCCCCGGCCCGGGGGGCGGTGGACTGCCGCCCGCCACCCGTCTCAATGGGACCGGGGGAGGGCGGCTCCCTGCTCTTTGTGGCTCCGGGCGGGCCCCTGCCCCACTCATTTGCCGCCGGGCAGCAGGCGCTGGTGGTGTTTCAGTCCTGTGTTTTAGCTTCCTCGCTTTGCTTCGCAGTGTTTCTCACCGGGTTGTCGACACATAAGTCCCCATCTCCGGCACTTCTTCGAGCGTATTGAACTTTTGCTGTCGACATGCTTCATCAGAAATTTGTACCCAGGTGGTC
Source organism: Clostridia bacterium (assembly GCA_003562655.1). The sequence continues at coordinate 1,217 of PWUC01000123.1, read as the reverse complement.
ATATAATGGAGTTGTTGAGACTATCTATTAAGTATGTCCTCTCCATCACCCGTGGAGATGCTGGCTGTGTGTCCATTTATCCAACCCGGGAGGGCTGCCGTGGGGGAGATCTTTCTCGATGTTTACATGATAGTCAACTTCACCCTGAACTATGCCCTCTTGTATGCGACGGCCGTCGCCGCGGGCCGGCGCACCACCTCTCGCAGGCTCACCGCTGCCTCAGCCCTCGGAAGCATCTACGCTCTCGGCTATCTGGATCCGCGTCTGGCTCATCTGTACGGATGGGGTGGGGTGCTGTTCGCCGCAGCCCTGATGGTGGCGGCGACCTTTTACCCCCTGCGGGGGGCAGCGGATGCGGTCCTGCTGATTCCCTTCCTGGGACTGGCCGTTTCGGGAGGTGGGATGGGCCTTCTGCTGACGGGGGCGACGGGCCGGGCGGCAGTCGGTCCCGCGTCCCCCGGACATCTGGGCGTCATCGCCGTCTTCATCCTGATCGCGGGTTATGCGGTCTGCCGCGGACGGACCTTCAACAACCTGTCGCCCGACCTGCTGGCGGAGGTCACCGTGCAGGTTGAGGGCCGGTGCGTCACGTGCTGCGGCCTGGTAGATACGGGCAATCGGGTGGTGGACCCGGTCAGCGGTGATCCCGTCATCATCATTGAGTACCGCGTCATCCGGGATGTTCTGCCGCTGAGCTGGCAGCAGTTGGCGGCGGGCCTGGAGGGAGCGGCCGCGGGGGATGGGCTCTCGATCTCCGGCGGCTGGGACAGGAGGCTGCGCATGCTGCCCTTCCGGGCCCTGCAGGGTACCGGGGGCCTCATGTTGGGGATGCGTCCGGATCTGGTGGTGATCCGGGGATCGATCCGGGTGACCAGTGTGGTGGTGGGCGTCACCTGCGAGTCCTTGAGCGGCGGTGGACAATACCAGGCTCTAATACCTGCGTGTTTCATCTGAGCTGGAGGAGATGATTTCATTGGCGGAATGGATGCGGCGGCTCTGGGGGCAGTTCTCAGGCTGGATCCTTGCAGTGGTGCAGTCCGCTGCCAGGGAAATTCACTATCTCACCGGGGGAAGTACCCTTCCACCCCCGCTGAGTAAGCGGGAGGAAGCCGGGCTCATCGAGGACCTGCGGGAGGGCCACGAGGGGGTGCGGCAGACCCTCATTGAGAGGAACCTGAGGCTGGTCGTGTATATTGCGCGCAAGTTTGACAGTTCGG
>PWUC01000104.1 GCA_003562655.1 Clostridia bacterium | reverse complement strand
TACTCAACTGGAGGAGATCGGGACCGCTGCCTCCTTTCTGGCCTCTGACGCGGCAGGGGCGATTACCGGTTCTGTGGTATCGGTAGATGCCGGGTACCTCTGCCGCTGATACAGCGGCTGCAGCGCGGAGTCCGGCACCTCTGCTGTGGCTTCTCCGGTTGCGGACAGTGATCCGTCCCCCGCATCCGCTGAGCCACTGGGTAAGAGGCATCGTAGAAAAGCCCTGTGGCCATATTCAAACCCTACTGCCCAACCTCCACCCTCTCGTGACTGCGAATGCCCAGCCGCTCAAGCTCCTTCAGGGAGGGTTCATAGATGCTCCGGATCACCGGAATCTGTACACCCCGCAGGTCGATTTCTCCCCTGGCCACCAGGTTGCAGGCCACTGCCACCGGCAGACCAGTGGTCCGGGCGATGGAAGAATGGCCTCCTGGCTCACCGTAGTCGATGAAAGTTGAGAGCAGCTTCTTTCTCTGACCATCGGGGTAGCGCACATGATACTCGTGGGTCATGACCACCATGTCGCGCTCCTCTTCTGCATACACCAGCCGGTCGAGCATGAGCTGGGCCGTGACATCCCGGGGCGATCCCTCCTCCAGCGGGATCTCATCCTCATCCATCAGTCCCAGCCAGGCAATCCTTTCCAGGACGGCCGCATGTCCGGGCACACCCAGTCGCTCCGCCAGCCGGGCCCGCAGATCCTCCGCGTCCCGTGCCCCCACCATCCTTGCCGTCAGCTGCCGGTAGGTCATCTCCGACAGATCCACTGGATCCTCATCCAGAGCTCCCAGTTCCACCATGGCGGCCAGGGTCTCGCACCATCCCACGAAACGGTAGGTTCCCCGGTATATGTCGGTGACCTCCTCCATTCCGTAGAGTTCGCGGTAAGGGAGGGCATCGCCGTTGGGATAGCATTCAAACCAGCCGGCCCCCGGCACATGACTGAGGAAGTAGTGTTTCATGGTCAGCTCCCCGGGGATCTCGACCTTGCGGCCATCCTTCAGATAACGGGCCGGTCGCCTCGCAGCCCCAAGAGCACCGGTCGGAGACCAGGAGAACTTGTACCCGAAGGGGTTGTCATTGGCCGAGTGGGCAGGGATGGCCCCGCACAGGGAACGGTATCCCTCAATGGTCGCCCCCTCCCGGCGCAGTTTGTCTGCCGTTCTGACCGCCATCATGTGGTCAATGCCGGGATCCAGTCCCACCTCCATAAGGATCAACGTGTCCGACTCCTGGGCCCGACGGTGCTGTCCCTTGATCTCCTCGGTGGCATAGGTGGCGCCGATCATGTGGACTCCAGCTTCAACACACATGCGCCCGATCGCCGGCATGTATCCCGCCGGGAGCAGGTTCACCACGATGTCGCTGTCCTCTATTGCGGGACGGGGATCCTCGTCGCCGACATCCAGGGCCATTGTCTCACCACGGGGATGATCCCCGACGACACGACGGGCATTTTCGATCTCCAGGTCGGCAACCATCAGCTGCAGATCCGGCTGATCCAACAGGTACTCAATGCAGGGTCCAGACACTCTTCCGGCTCCCAGGACAAGTATCCTTTTCACGCTTTCACCCTTCCCAAAAAGTCGCGGTCAGAATCGTATCATCAGCACCGGCATTTCCCCATTATGTGCTTCGACGTTGATCCTCCAGTCACCTGTCCCGGCGGAGGACACAGGCGAGGTGGGCCCATTGGGAACGGCAGCGGCGATGAACAGCCGGTGCAGCAGGAATGACCGCTGGCGGGGCGCTTCATCCCTCCATTGCATGGAGAGAAGGCCCGGTGCAGCTCTATAATGAGACAAGCTATCGGGGGAACGGGCGTCGGCGAGATATCGCCTCCAGCTGGGGCCTGATCAGGAAAGGGAGCGACGGAGGGGGGCCGGGGCACTTCTGAGGTGAGCGCGCAGAGAGGGAGGAATCACACATGCTGGATGCCGTTACCTTCGGCGAGACGATGGTCATGATGACCCCCGAGGAGACCGGTTCACTGAAATACGCCGACCGGTTCTCCCGGCACCTGGGGGGCACAGAGTCCAACTTCGCCATCGGCCTGGCGCGTCTGGGCCTGAGGGCAGGCTGGATCAGCCGCCTGGGCCGGGACAGTTTCGGTGACTACGTGGAAGCCTTCATCCGGGGTGAAGGGGTCGATGTTAGCCAGGTGAAGCGAGACCCCGGCTGCCCGACGGGCCTGATGGTCAAGGAAAGGTTCGAGCTGGGACAGACAAGGGTCTATTACTACCGCCGGGGATCAGCCGCCAGCCGCCTGCGACCCGAGGACCTCGACGAAACGTACATGGGCCAGGCCCGTCACCTCCACCTGACCGGCATCACCCCGGCCCTGAGCGATTCATGCCGCCAAACCGTCTACCGGGGCATCGAACTGGCCCGCCAGGGTGGACTGACCATCACCTTCGACCCGAATATCCGCCTGAAGCTGTGGAGCGGGGAGGAGATGAGGCGCGTGATACTGGACATCGCCAGCAGGGTGGACGTGGTGCTGCCCGGGCTCCGCGAGGGTCAGATCCTCTTTGAAACCGACAGACCAGACGAGATCCTATCCCGTTTCCTCGCTCTCGGCCCCAGGGTGGTGGTCCTGAAGACCGGCGCCGAGGGCGCGATCCTGGGCACGACCGAGGAGAGGACCCATGTTCCCGGCTTCCAGCTGGAACGGATGGTCGATCCCGTGGGAGCGGGCGACGGTTTCGCCGCTGGCTTTGTCGCCGGCCAGCTGAAGGGCTACAGCCTGCCAGAATCGGTGAGGCTGGCCAATGCCGTTGGGGCCTTCGCGACCACAGTCCGGGGAGATGTCGAGGGGCTGCCCACCTGGGATGAACTGCAGCTGTTTCTGGGCCACGGCGAGATCATTGAACGTTAGGGAGGCACAGCATGAACAGAGAGCAGATCCTGGAAACCGTAGAGGAATCCGGCCTGATCGCCGTCATCAGAGGGATGGAACCGGCCCTGATGAGCCGGATCGCCCGCGCCCTCGTGGCCGGTGGGGTCAGGGCCCTGGAGATCACCATGAACAGCCCTCAACCCCTCAGGATGATCTCCGAGGTCAGGTCGCTGTTGGAGGGCACTGAGGTCACCATAGGAGCCGGGACTGTGCTCGACTCAGAGAGCGCCCGTTCTGCCATCCTGGCGGGGGCCGAGTTCATCGTTGCCCCGAACCTCAACCGGGAGGTCATCGAGACCTGCAGGAGATACTCCTGCCCGGTGGTACCGGGCGCAATGACCCCCACAGAGATGCTGCAGGCCCAGGAGGCGGGAGCAGACATGGTCAAGATCTTCCCGGCGGGTGTACTGGGGGCCCGCTATATTGAGGACATGAAGGGACCACTGCCCCAGATCAAGCTGGTGCCCACCGGGGGAATCAACCTGGAAAACGCAGCCGCATTCATACGGGCGGGGGCGTCCGCCCTGGGGGTGGGCGGGAGTCTGGTCGATAGGAAAATGGCCTCAGATCAGAACTACGAGGGGCTCACCGAGAGGGCCCTGGCCTTTCGCAGGGTCATCGAGGAGGCTCGCCGGCGATGAAGATAACGGAGTTCCAGCTCTACAAGGTCCCGCCCCGGTGGCTCTTTCTCAAGATCTCCACCGACGAGGGCATCAGCGGCTGGGGAGAACCTGCCGTGGAGGGAAGAGCGGACACGGTCAGAGCGGCCGTCCTGGAACTGAGCACCTACCTGCTGGGCGAAGATCCCCTGAGGATCGAGGATCACTGGCAGAAGCTCTATCGCGGCGGGTTCTACCGCGGCGGCCCCGTGCTGATGAGCGCAATTGCAGGAATCGACCAGGCCCTCTGGGACATCAAGGGCCGCTACTACAATGTCCCCGTTTATGAGCTCCTGGGTGGACGGGCGCGGCACCGAATACAGGTCTATTCCTGGATCGGCGGAGACCGCCCGACGGAGGTCGGGGAGCAGGCCCTGGCGAGGAAATCCCAGGGATTCACGGCAGTGAAGATGAATGCCTGCGGGGAGATGCACTACATTGACAGCCCGGCCAAGGTCAGGGCCGTCGTTGACCGGGTCATCGCAGTCAGGGAGACGGCCGGCAACGACATGAGCATCGGCGTCGATTTTCACGGCCGGGTCCACCGGGGAATGGCCCGGGTCCTGTTCCGCGAACTCGCCCCCCACAACCTCATGTTCATCGAGGAACCGGTGTTGAGCGAAAACCTCGAGGCCCTATCCGGCCTGGTCAACTACGGAATCCCCATCGCCCTCGGTGAGAGACTGTTCAGCCGCTGGGATTTCAAGCCGGTCCTCTGCTCCGGCAACGTCGACATCATCCAGCCCGACCTCTCCCACGCCGGAGGCATCTCAGAGGTGAAAAAGATCGCGACCATGGCCGAGGCCTTTGACGTGGCCGTCGCCCCCCACGCCCCCCTGGGACCGATCAATCTGGCGGCAGCCGTACAGGTCGACGCCTGCACCCCCAATGCCGTCATCCAGGAACAGAGCCTGGGCATTCACTACAACCAGGGAAACGATCTTCTGGACTATCTACAAGACCCCGGGGTATTCACCTACAAGAACGGCTGCATTGATCTGCCAGAGGGGCCGGGGCTCGGCATAGAGATCGACGAGGACAGGGTCCAGGAGATGGCCAGAAGGGGCCACGACTGGAAAAATCCCGTCTGGAGGAATGTCGACGGAACCATCGCCGAGTGGTGATACAGTCCCGCCGGATCGTCGCCTGCGAGGGAACCGAAGCGCCACTTCAGCCCTGAGGCCCGGCCATAATGCAGGCGCGGGGTCTCATCGCACAATCCGTCGCCAATGAGATCCAGGTTTCAGGGCACAAACCATAATGGATGTCAGAGCCCCGGGAAAAATCGCCATCCAGGGCGTATAGTATGAAAAAGGGCATCAGAGCGCCTGCCCAGTTGAAGCCAATCGTATTCCAAAACGGCCCACCGCCCGGGGCGCATCACTGAACCCTGCCGCCATCCGCAGGAGGCAGGGCCATGCCGCTCGCAGATGCGTAAGGCCCTTAACCTACCGTTGGACTGGGAATCCCGTCGCCCTGGAGTCGGTGCATCCCCCCGCACAGAGACGCCACCGTGACACCATCGAGCTCCACACGAGGCCGAAGGCCACTACTCCGCCCTCAGCCTCCAGCAATATACTGCCCGGATCGCACCTGAGCCCTGTCACAGAAGATCCAGCAACCTCTCTGCATCATCGTCGCTGTTGTAGAAGTGACATGCGAGCCGGAGCCCCATCCCCCTAATGCATGTCGAGACGCCGTTCGCCTGCAGGCGGGCCAGCAGCTCCTCATCCCTGCCCCCGTCCCCTGTGCTCACGGCAACGATGGGTGACGCTTCATCTTCACGAGTGTTCACGATGTAGCCCTTCTCAAACGCCCCCTCCCACACTCTGCGGGCAACGCGCCTGGCGTGGGCATTGATCTCGGCAATCCCGAGTTCCTCGATCAGACCCAGTGAATGAAACAGGGCCGTGATCCCGGGATCATTCGTTGAACCGAGGCTGAAGCGCTCGATATCGTCGCAGAACTCCAGCCGGTAGCAGGGGTCCTCCACTTCCGCTGTCATGGCCAGGTACCCGGCGAAGGCCGGCCTCATCTGCTCTATCCGCTCTCGCCGCACATACAGCAGGGCGTTGCCGGGACCCGACATCAACCACTTGAAGGTTCCCGCGGTCAGAAGATCCACCCCCAGTCCCTCAAGATTGAGGGGGATGGCTCCCAGACCCTGTATCGCATCGACCACAAGGAAGATATCACGCTCCCGACACAGCGCTCCCAGGGCCCGAAGATCGTGGGTGTAGCCATTCTGGTATTGGACCCAACTCAGGCACAACATGCGGGTCCGCTCTGACATGGCTGAACTCAGCTGTTCCAGGCCCGGCCCGCACCCGTCCCAGGCGACAAAGCGGACGTCAAAACCGCCGAGTTCAGCCTGGTTCAACAACGGGTAGACCACAGCCGGAAACTCTCGCTCCGGGATCAGAACTTCATCACCCGGGCCGAGGGGAAAGGATGTCGCCGCAATACTGAGACCGTGCGTGGTGGATGAGACGAAATTCACCTCTTCGCGTGAGGCCCCGACGAACCGGGCCATCCTGGCGCGCGGATCCTCGCTAAGCTGGTGAGGTTCATCCAGCCCGACCCCATAGGGATGGGCGCCGGCTGTCCAGTACTCCTTCATGGCCTCAATGGTCCGCACCGGGACCAACCCGGTGGCGGCACTGTTGAAATACGCATACTGCTCCGTCACCGGGAACTGCCGCCGGCGCTCCTCTTCTCCGATGACACCCGATCCGTCCACGCCCTTCACTCCAATCCTCACCCCCGCCCGGAAGACTTCGGCCGTCCGGGGCGAGGGTGCGTATTTGAACCGACCATCCAGAATCGCAGGCCCATCGACTCCATCTTCAGAAGCCTGCACCGGGGAGCACTTGCCCCGGGCCTGCTGTACACGTGTGATGGTTCAGGGCAGCGATTCTGCGTACCACATCCGAAACCCCGTCGATCTGGGGACTCAGCCCAGTCACAACCCGTCCTTCCAGAATGAGAGACGTCCTACGGGTACCACTGATGCCCACGATCAGCCGCGGAAGGAACGGGAGTAAATCGCGGTTCGGCAAGGGAAACCCGGTTGCCGGCGGCGGCCAGGGCCAGATCCGTGAATGCTAAGACATGAGGATCCGGCGACTACTCCGGAGGAAGAGGCCGAGGGGCCCGCCCAGGGGCCCGGTTCTGCAGCCACCGCTGGACGAGAGCGCACCTCCATGCAGCACGCGAACGCTCACAAGTTGACCCGCACCTGCTCCTCCTGCAGCGCCCTCAGCCGGTACGCCTTCATGATGTCCGATCGGGTCAGGATTCCCTTGAGATCCCCCTCCTCGACGACCATCAAACGGCCGATGTCCGCCTCTGAGAGTTTCTTGAAGGCAAAGAAGAGCTCATCCTGCGGCCTGACGGTGATGAGCTCACAGGTCATGATCTCGTGTACTCGGCTCACCTGAGCCATCCCCTCGGGCAGCGACTTGATGTCCTGCATCGTGACGCAGCCGACCAGGCGGTCTTCATCGTCCAGCACCGGATATCCCGAATGCCGTTCGTCCAACATCCTGTCCAGCAGCTCCGCCACCGGCAGCTCCGGGTGCACGGTGGAAACCTCGCGGGTCATCAGGTCAGAGACTGTGAATTCGGAAAAGGCATCTCTGATCACGTTGAACTGGTACTCCTGGGACGCACCAATGTAAATGAAAAACGCAATCAAAATCAGAATGATCTGCCCGTTCAACAACCCGAACACGGCAAACAGAAAGGCGAAACCCTTGCCGATGCTCGTGGCAATCCGGGTCGCCTGCAGGTAGGAGGTGCGTCGGGCGATCAGCGACCTCAGGATTCGTCCCCCGTCCGAGGGAAAGGCCGGCAGGAGGTTGAAAAATGCCAAAAAGACATTCATGAAACCCAGGTAGTAGATGACCAGCTGGAAGTCGACCGCCAGGGATGCAGACATCGGTCTCACGAAAAGCAGCAGGACGCCCCCAAAGATCATGCTGAACAGGGGTCCTGCGAAGGCCATCCAGAGCTCATCGCGCTCCTGTACATCGTCCTCCATCTGGGCGACCCCTCCCAGGAGCATGAGCGTAATCTCGCGGATCTCAATACCCTGGCTCCTGCCGACAAAGGAATGGGCCAGTTCGTGCAGAGCGACGCTGCAGAATAGCAGCACTGCCAGAATGAGACCCAACCCATATGGATTGATCGAGAGATCGCCGACGGCCACTCCCGCCGCGTCCGCGATTGTCCCGATACTGTTGCCGATGACCAACGCGAGAAACGGCAGGATCAACAGGAAACTGATGTGCAACTTGATGGGAATTCCGGACACTCTCATGATTGTGACTGAGCTCTTGAACAAGAAACATCACTCCATCCATCATACCTTTGGCACCCCATCATCCGGACGACATCGAGTCCATCTCTGCCCTTCCTCGAGGTGTGCTGCAAGTCGCGCCAGGTTGATAAATCAGGTGCGGCTGGTGGGTTTAGATAGTTGTGAAAAAGGCGACCATCACTGCTGACCCTAGGATATCACGCGGAAGGCTCCCGGACCAGCCGCGATCCTCCGGGTATCAGCAGCGACCTGCAGGAGAACCCGGATCTCGACGTCCCGGTTCCGCACGTCACAATCCAATAGAGCATGCACCCGCCGAGATGCTGAGATTGCAGGCAAGAGCCACATCCATACCTGTCGGCCGTGGCTACCCCCGGCTCAAAGACGGCGCGGCAGCACGTCAGCGGGGGTTTTCTCCAGAACTGCCCGGCACTCCAGGGACAGCTGTACAAGGGCCTTCACGAAGGGCACATCCGCGGGGGAAAACTGAAATCTGGCCATGTCCCGGATCCTCACCCAGCGGTACCGGTCGTGAACAGAGAGGCTGATC
>PWUC01000158.1 GCA_003562655.1 Clostridia bacterium | reverse complement strand
GGAGAGATCACAAATTCAATGGAGTCCACTCCTCGCTCGGAACAGCGAACCCACTCGCCGCCCACCTGAACCCCGGCCTCATCGGGCTCTCTTCGGAAGACGATGTCAAACTCGGTGTTCTCCATTGACAGTTCGGACAGCTCCTCCTCCACCCGGACCCTGATCCGTGTCGCCGTCTCCTCGCGCAGCCCACTCAGGTCCCCCGCCAGGTCTCCCAGCTCCTTCACCAGGGCCGCCTCCTCCTCACGAAGGGCCTCCACACGCTCCTGGGAGCTCTCAATCTCCAGTATCTTCCTGGTAACCCCGTCGCGATACTCGAGCACTTCCTCGACCGAGCTACCGTACTTCCGCTTCAGCCTGCTGATTAGATCCAGCCGCTCCTCGACCCGGTGCAGCTCTTGAGGGTCAAAGCTCAGTCCCTCGGCGTAGCGACGGAGCGAACGGGCTACCTCCTCAATCTCAAACTGCGCCGCCTGCATCGCCTCCAGGGGACCGTCCAGATCCTCGTCAATGACCGCCAGCCTCTGAAGGGATGCCGTCAGATCCCCGAGTTCATCAACCAGCGCGCGGCGTCCTGGAGCCCCTTCCATCACCAACCCCAGAAACTCTGCCGCCCCGGTCCGCAAAAGGTCCAGATTTCCCAGAACCCTTCGCTTCTGCTGCAGGCTTTCCTCCTCATCGGGCTGCAGACGGGCCGCATCAATCTCCTCCAGCTGGTAACCCAAGAGGTCCAGTTCCCGGGCCCGCTCCTTGTCATCACCGAGGTTGTCCTGGATCTCTTCTCTGACCAGCCCCAGTTCGCGGTGAAGACCAGCAACGCGCCCTCGGAGCTCCTGGGCCCCCTCACCGGCCAGGGCATCCAGCATGGCCAGCTGCTCCACGCTGTTGAGCAGGCCGTGCTGCTCGTGCTGCCCGTGCAGGTCAACGATGGCGGAGGCCAGGTTCCGGATGGTGGTCACACTGGCCAGCCTCCCGTTGATTCTGGCGCGGTTATTGCCGTCGCGACGGAGCTGTCTTTCAACCAGAACCTGTCCTCCCTCCTCCTCGATGCCCAGATCCTCGAGCAATCCGCCCAGGAAGCCGGGATCCGATATGAGGAAGAGGGCCTGGACCACTGACTCCGAGGATCCAGTGCGCACGAACTCCGAGGAACCCCGTCGCCCCAGGGATATCTGCACGGCATCAACAAAGAGGGTCTTGCCGGCTCCTGTCTCTCCGGTGATGATGTTCAGGCCCGGCTTCAGCTCCACTTCCACATCCTCGATCAGGGCGAAATCCCTGACCGCGAGATGCCCAAGAATCACAGATCGTCTGGCTCGCATTGCGCTCCCTCACTCTGGGCAAGCTTGCTCTGAAGAACCTCGTAGAAATTCCAATCCTCCTGCCGCATGAGCATCACGTTCTGATCCGACAGGCGGGCCTGCACATGCTCTCCCGGTTCCAGGCTCCGCCCCTCGTCGCCATCCACGGTGATCGACGGCGCTCCACGGTGGCGGACGTCCACCCTGACACTGACCAGCTGCTCGCGGCTCACGACCACCGGACGGGCGAAAAACGAGTGCGGACAGACGGGTGTGACCAGCATGACCTCCAGTTCTGGATGGATCACCGGCCCCCCAGCCGAAAGGGAATAGGCCGTTGATCCCGTGGAGGTACTGAGAATCAACCCGTCGGCGGGAAAGCTGGCCATCAACGCACCATCCACCCAGGTCCGGATGTTCACCATGCGGGAGAAGACCCCCTTGCCGACCACCACATCATTGAGGGCCAGATATTCGGCGATGACCTCATCATCTCGCCTCACCACTGCCTCCATGAAATGGCGCGAATCCATGCGGTAGTGGCCCTCGAGGAAGCGGGGCAGGACATCGTAAAGGTCCGATATCTCCACCTCTGTCAGAAAACCCAGGTGGCCCAGGTTTATGCCCAGCATCGGCAGACCCAGCGGCCCCAAATTCTTGGCCGCCCTCAGAATCGTTCCGTCTCCACCGAGAATGAGCACGAACTGGACGCCCTTCTCAGGCCAGATCGCCAGGGGCACAGCAGGACGCTCCAGCTCTTCCGTCAGCTCCTCGCCGACGTAAACCTGCACCCCGCGCTCCTCAAGCCACGTCCTCAGGCGTCGCGCGTGCACGGCTCCCCGGTCCTTGCTTCGATTGCCGATGATTCCCAGACGCAATTCGGACCTCCGTTCCGCAGAGTTGATCACAGCACCTGCAGCAGACGGATCAGCAGAGCGGTCCGTTCCATCATCGCGCTGACGCTGACCCACTCGTTCAGGGCATGCCCACCAGAACCCACAGCTCCCAGTCCATCCAGTGTGGGCACCCCGAGGGCCGCGGTGAAGTTGCCGTCGCTGGCACCACCCGTCCCGGCCTCGGTTATGCTCAGCCCCAGCTCGTCCCCGAGCCTCTCCGCAACCCTGAAGAGCTCAACGATGGCCTCGGTTCTCTCCATCGGAGGCCGCTCCACCCCGCCACAGACCTGGATCTCTGCCTCCTCAAGGAAGGGCTCAAGACCCCTGATGACCTGCTCGATCCGGCGGCCCTCCTCGGCCGTCATGACCCGGACGTCGACCTCCGCAGAACACTCCGCTGCGACCACATTCGAGCGGCTGCCACCCCTGCCCACCCCGACATGGACGGTGGTGCCATCCTCGTAGTCGGTCAGAGAATGCAGGTACTGGATCTGTCGGGCCATCTCCTCCACTGCACTGACACCGGTACTGTGGTCGGCACCTGCATGGGTTGCCCGGCCCGTCGCCCTCACCCTGAAACCTCCCACACCCTTGCGAAAGGTCTTCAGGGAGCCCTCGGGGGGTACCGAGGGTTCCAGCACCAGGGTCGCCCTGGATTGAAGGGCCAAAGACTCGATCATCTCCCGCGACGTCCCACTCCCGATCTCCTCGTCCGTGTTGCAGAGGAGCGTAATCGGCCTCCGCGGGGGTTCACTTCCCGCCAGAGTTTCCTCCAGGGCAAAAATGGCCTGAGCAACCCCGCCCTTCATGTCATGAACGCCGGGACCGATTGCCCGGTCGCCCTCAACCCGGAAGGGCCGTCGTTCGGTCTCATCTCCCGGCCAGACGGTGTCCAGGTGGCACAGGATGAGCAGGCCGTCGGTCTCCTGGCCCTCTCTACGCCACACGGCCTTCATGTGATCACCTGCCCCACTCTGGGTCACGTACTCGACCTCGGCTCCCAGGTCGTCACACCTGTCGCCCACGATGTGACTGATGACGGAGCAGAGCTCCGGTTCGGTGCTCGGAGAGTCCGTGTTGACCAGGATCTCAAGAAACTCCAGCATCTCATCGCGGCGCCCGTTCACTCTCTCAATCAAAGGATGCACGCTGCACCTCCCCTATCTCGACAAAAGCTCGACTGTGACCAGAACCTGCTCTATGACGGCGCGTCCCGCTTCATCCTGGGGCAGAAGCAGAGGCCCCAGGTCACCCCGAGGCAACCGAGAAGATCCATACCCATCGGGCCATCAGTCCTGCTGCTCGAGGATGGTCTACCTTTGCCAAGTCGATCCGGTGCCACTCTGGCCTCATCAGCAAAGGGAGTGCCCATCCGGGGATAGACGCTCTCGAGCTCAGCCCGTAGATCCATTCTCCTTACCCTCGTCCATACATGGCCCCATATGAGCACGTTCTACAATTCGAGCGGCGTAACCTGCCTGGTGGCGGCTCTTTATTTGTCGATACCTTTCTTTGAGGGGCGGGACCACGAGGAGCAACAGGAATTCTATGTTCGCTCCCGATCCGGTGACGGGCGAGGGCTCGAGGCCGCAGGCGACAAATCCCAGCGTCGTCGCCTCATCCATGACCCGCATCAACACCTGTCTGTGCAGCTCGGGATCGCGGACGATCCCCCCCTTACCCACCCTCGCAGGCCCCACCTCAAACTGGGGCTTCACCAGGACCACGACTCCCGCTCCCGGCCGCAGCAGGATGAGCAGAGACGGCAGGATCTTGATCACAGAGATGAATGATACATCGATGGTCGCCATGTCAAAGGGAGCCCCCGGCAGGTCGTCGCCCCCGACATAACGCAGGTTGGTGCCCTCGACAACGGTGACCCGCGGATCCGCCCGGAGAGAATCGGCCAGCTGTCCGCGGCCGACATCGACCGCACAGACCGACCGCGCACCGTGTTGAAGGAGGCAATCGGTAAACCCACCAGTGGATGCCCCCCCGTCAATGACATTGAGCCCCCTGATATCCAGATCAAAGGCCTCAATGGCCCTCTGCAGCTTGTCCCCGCCGCGGCTGACGTATCGGTGGGATTTGAGCAGCTGCACGGCCGCCTGCTCAGGTACCCGTGCCCCCGGTTTCCTGACGATGCAGCCCTGCACCGACACGTAGCCCGCCCGGATCGCTCTCTGGGCCCGGTTTCGCGACGCAAAGAGGCCCCGGGTCACCAGCAGCATGTCCAGTCTGACCGGCTCAGCTGTCACGCTGCGTCACATCATCCCACATGAAGTGACCGGTCCTCCAGAAGGAGCTGCACCTTCGCCGCAATGCCCTCGGCATCCAACCCGTACTCGCTCCGCTGCACCCCCTGATCTCCGTGGGGTATGAACTGATCCGGAAGCCCGATCATATGGACCCTCGGCATCTCGGCCGGAACCAGTTCGTCGGCGAGCAATTCCAGCACAGCACTGCCGAATCCCCCCTGCACGGTGCCCTCCTCCACGGTGACCAACAGCGGAGTGTTCCTGGCCAGCTGCAGGATCATCCTGCGATCCAGGGGCTTGGCGTACCTCGCATCCATCACTGCCGCCTCCACTCCTGCCTCCCGGAGAATCTCCCGGGCCTTCAGGGCATCATGCACCGGGTGACCCAGGGCGACGATGGCTGCGTCACCTCCAGCACCGAGGAGCTCGCCGCGGCCCAGGGGCAGGATTTGCAGCTCTGAATCAAGGGGCACATTCCGACCTGAACCCCTGGGATATCGGACCGCCACCGGTCCCCCGTCATGGGACACAGCGGTGGCGAGCATGTGTCGCAGCTGATTCTCATCTCGAGGTGCCATTACCACCATGTTCGGAACATGCCGCAAAAAGGCGATATCGAAGGCTCCCTGGTGGGTATCGCCGTCGGCTCCCACGATACCTGCGCGGTCAAGGGCCAGCACCACGGGCAGCTTCTGGTGCGCCACATCGTGGACCACCTGGTCGTAGGCGCGCTGAAGAAAGGTTGAATACACCGCCACCACGGGCCGCAGTCCTCCCGCCGCAAGTCCGGCGGCGATGGTGACAGCCGACTGCTCGGCAATTCCCACGTCGAAGAAACGCTCTGGGAACCTCCTGGCGAAGCCGTCCAGTCCAGTTCCCTCGGGCATGGCCGCCGTTATGGCCACCACCCGCTCGTCGCTTTCGGCAAGATGGACGACCGTGTCGGCAAAGACATCGGTATATGTAGCGGAGGACGACTTGTTGCCATCCCCGGTGTCCACATCAAAGGAACCCACCCCGTGAAATCTCTCCGGTTTCCGTTCGGCCGGCTCATAGCCCTTGCCCTTCACCGTCACCGCATGGACCATGACAGGCCCCCTGATCCCTCGGGCCTTCTCCAGCACTTCTATGACCGCCTCGAGGTCGTGCCCGTCCACTGGGCCCAGATAGGTGAAGCCCAGTTCCTCGAAAATGATGCCAGGGAGCAGCAGGTACTTCAACCCGCCCTTTACCCGCCTGATACTGCCCGTCACGGACCTCCCGACGCCGGGAAACCGGTCAAGGACGTGGTGAATGTCATCCTTGATGCGGTGATAGGATGGATCTGAGCGGAGCCGGGTCAGATACCGGGACATCGCGCCCACATTGGCGGATATGGACATGCTGTTGTCGTTCAACACCACCGTCAGATTGACCCCCATGTCCCCGGCATTGTTGAGTCCCTCGTAAGCCAGTCCCCCGGTCAGGGCCCCATCACCGATCACCGCCACCACATCGCGCTCATCGCCGGTGCGTTCACCGGCCAGGGCGAAGCCCAGGGCAGCGGCGACCGATGTGCTGGAGTGCCCCGTCTCGAAGACATCGTGGGCGCTCTCGCTGCGCTTGGGGAAGCCGCTCAGACCTCCCCCCTGTCTCAGGGTGCAGAACTCGTCCAGGCGACCAGATATCATCTTGTGGGTGTAGCTCTGATGGCCCACGTCCCAGATGATCTTGTCCCTGGGGCTGTCGAAGACGTGATGGATTCCGAGGGTCAGCTCAACGACTCCCAGGTTCGGCGCCAGATGCCCCCCGGTCTCAGAAACTGTGGAAATTATGCGTCTGCGGATTTCTCCCGCCAGCTGCTGCAGCTTGTCCAGATCCAGCAGTTTGACGTCCGCAGGCGACTTTATGTGCGGCAGGAGCTCGTCCGCCTCATGTCTCATGGGCCCTACCCCCTTCTCTGGTCCGCATCGCGCAAAATCCTCAAATGAAGATAGTGTTCCAACCACCACAGCGCTCTACCCACAATCAGCAGCACCTGCGTGGATCTTCTCAGTGCAATCACCTTGGAAGCTGCCTTGCCCCCAACCGTCAGACTGGCCACCACCGCCACCATGATGCTATCCATGAGAACCCGGCTCCCGGTGAACCCGGAGGACGCAACTATCATCCGCAGGACGATGGCCGCTCCCGCGGCACCGCTGACGGTCCCGGCGATGTCGCCGATCACGTCGGCACATACAGCCGAGACCCGGTCGGCGTGCCGGACCAACCTCCTGGCCTGCCTGGCCCCGCGAACCCGGCGGGCTGCCATGGCATTGAGGGGTTCTTCGGACCCGGCGGCAGCGGCAACACCGATCATGTCAAAGACGACCCCCATGGTGACTACCATGAGCAGGGCGGCGATCCCGGCGACCACACTCAGCTGTTCTGTTGCTTCACGGGAGGGGAAACTGACGGCGAGTGCGAGCACAAAAGCCAGAGCCCCGAATGTCAGTCCGCGCGTGAGGGGACTGGTATACCTGCGGTTGGAATTACGAGCCACCAAGTTTTCACTCCGTACGCAGTTAGTTTGCCCCTGGGCAGGGGAAGCATGCCGGGTAAATGCTGTGGCTTAGGTCCAGTAGGCTTTCCCAGTCGGGCACTTCCCGTCGCCGGGCAGCGGTTTCCCTTCAAGCCCTCCTCCGGTCCGTCACCGAAACCGGCACTGGATCACCACTCAGCACACACTTCAATCCCCAACATGCCCGAGGTCGACAACCTAGGAGTTTTCCTCAACGGTTCGCAGGCGTCCTAGTCCTTTTTGCAGGGAAGGTTTCGGCGAGCAGTACCCACAAAAACGAAGGCCTTCGCCATGTGAGTAGAACCTCGCCTCACCCTCCCCCACTCAGAACGGGCTACGCTGCACACAGTCATCCCGCATGCAGGTTAACCCCAACCCGTAGATGGAGCACGAGGACTCTTCACCACGCAGTTGGGCCTCCACACAGGGTAGGGACACGACCCGCATGCCATTGCGGAGCACCCCACCCGGCTCTCCTCCAGCACCGACCCCTGACTGGGCGTCAGCGGCCGGCACCACAGGCTTCATCGATGTGCCCTGAGCGGCTTTTTAGGCCCGCTTTTAGACGCCGCGACACCGACTAGGATACTGCTCCCCTGCCCAAAAATGCCTCGTTCGGTGCCCATCTCATACGTTGACATAATCCAACGACTGAAGCCGTTGGATTCCCGGGTTCAAGCAGAGACAACAGACACGATATGCCGTCTTACGTCTCCTAACCGCGCAGCCGATGCCCCGGCTGCATCACTTGGAAGTGATACATGGAGTGTATCACATGCGGGCACATTCATCCACTACCCGGAGGCATTGGCTTTCTGCGTCTTTCGCAATGAGGACTCCCCCATGTCCCGTCTCACACAGCTCCGGACCGAAACACGACCGGCACCAGCCCGACTCCCCGGAAGGTGACAACTGCCGACGAAGGGGAGTCGGTGCTACCCGGGGGTGCTCCGCGACACCGTACCCGGCATCCGGCTACTCCTCCCGGCTTATCACGTACTGCATCAGCTCCTGCAGATCCCCGGTGCTGCCATCGAGGGACTGTAGGGCGCGCAATCCACGCTGCACTGCCCCGCGGGCCATGGTCTTCGACTTCTCTATGCCGACGACAAGGGGATAGGTTGACCGTCCACCCTGCATGTCGGACCCGACATAGCGACCGGTCTTCTCGGGATCTCCGACGACATCGAGAACATCATCGGCAATCTGAAAGGCGAGACCGAACTCCCTTCCGTACTCGGTGAGCGCCTGCAGGGCACAGGGGGACGCTCCGCCGGCAATGCCGCCCAGCCGCACGGCGGCCTGAAATAGAGCCCCCGTCTTGGTGGCGTGCAGAAGGTTCAGATTCTCCAGGTCTCTGACCTCTCCCCCGATGTCCAGTACCTGTCCCCCCACCATGCCCGCGGATCCGCAAGCCCGGGCAAGTTCACCCGTCATACGCAGGGCCTGTTCCGGGATGTAGCCGGTGCCCTCGTCGGAGAGGATCTCAAAGGCGAGGGCCTGCAGGGCATCACCGGCCAGAACGGCGAGGGCCT
>PWUC01000061.1 GCA_003562655.1 Clostridia bacterium | reverse complement strand
CACCCGGGGCCTGCCTCGAGGAGGGCCCCGGCGATGAGGACGCAGGAGACTGCAATGACCATCAGAGCCAGCCGGGTGCGCACGATGTGTCACCTCCCCGATCTGATCCCTCGGTCCATCTATGTACCTATACTCGACGCCGGGTCCCGTTAGTCCTCGCGGGACGCATGTCCCAACAGACCGGCCATGGTCAGGGCATTTTGGGGGGCATAATCCGCGAAGCAGTTGTTGAACATGACGTAGGTGGCCCGGGTCTCGCCCTCCAGCCGGCGAACGGGTTCCACCCACTCCCTCAGTTCATCCTCCTCATACAGATAGCGAAAGCGGTCGGCCGCAGACCCGGTGCGACGGTTCCACGCCTCCCGGTTTCTGCCGTGAAAGCGAACATAACCGTAGGGCCCGGTGCTGCGGACCACCGGGGGTATGGACCGCTGCCCCACCTGGGGCTCATCGACGGCCACCAGGGACAGCCTTTCGTCCTCCAGAAACCGCAGCAGGCCCTCCGACACCTCATCAGCAAACCACGAACGGTGGCGAAACTCCACGGCCAGGTGGTGACCGGGCATGACCTCGCGACAGCGCCGGATCCAGGCCAGGTTGCGCCGGTACCCGCCGGGGTCCTTCGCGGTGAAGTAGGGGGGAAACTGCAGGAGGATCACGCCCAGTTTCCCCGCCCGCTTCAGGGGGTCAACGGCCCGGATGAAGTGGTCAAAACACTCCCGGATCAACCCCGGGGGAGGGCTCTTGACATTGCCGTACCGGGTCAGGGAGTAATCGTAGCCTTCCCGCAGGGATGGAGGAAGCTGCTGTGGTTTGACCGGGGGACCCGTCATCACGCCGAAGGCCTTTACATGAAAGACAAACCCCCGGGGCGTTCTCTGGGCCCAGCGGGCGCAGACCTCGGGATTCGGGATGGCGTAGTAGGTCGAGTCCACCTCCACGGTGTCAAAATGTCGGCAGTAGTACTGGAGCAGCGCCGCCGGGCTCCGGGGCTCCGCCGGATACCATGCCTCTACCATTCCCCTGTCCGCCCAGGAACAGATCCCCACCCGAACTACCACCGCTTCCACCTCCCGTTTATTCCTGCCGCCTGCGGGTCATCATATATCACGCCATGACCTTTACACAGGCTCTGATCCTAGCCGCGGTGGCAGGCAGCATAATGGCCTGGCAGGGCGTGATCAACTCCCTCCTCAGTCGGGAAGTGACCCTGGCCGGAGCCACCCTAATCGTACACATCCTGGGGACGATTCTCTCCGGGGCCATCCTCCTCGTCGCCCACACGACCGGGCGGGTGGGCATCGGCTGGGCCGACCTCGCCACCGTGCCCTGGTACGGCTTCCTGGGCGGCGCCCTGGGCGTGGCGATCGTATGGAGCGTTGCCGCCAGCATTGGCATCACGGGGGCTGTTCCCGCCACCACCGGCATCGTCGCCGCACAGGTCCTGACGGCAGCCCTTCTGGATCACTTCGGCCTCTTCCACCTCAGGCAGGTCGCCTTTTCACCCGCCCGGGGCCTGGGAATCCTTCTGCTGGCTGCCGGGGCCTGGCTGATGCTGCGCAGGCCCTAGGCCTCCTGGGTCGCCTTGAGCCAGAGGTATATCTGAACTGCAGGAAGGCTCAGGGAGATGAAACGGAGCACCTGCCCCGGACCCGATGTCAACCCCACCCGGTCGGCGAGAAAACCGGTGACGCTGACCATCACCGAGAGGAAGAAAAGATAGCTCAGATACCTGACCGCCGGAGTGCCCTCGACCCGGTACAGCATCAGGTAACCGGTAAAAAGCATCACGTAGATGAGCGGGTTCCAGAAGCTGACCAGAGAGATCAAACCCCCAGCGACGTCGATCTGCAGCGCCCCCGCCTCAGAAAGCACGACGGCGAGGGGCAGGGCCACGATGACCAGTACGGTCAGAAGGGAGCTGAAGCAGCTGTCCCTCATGCTGAGAATCAACCCGTGGCGCAGGGGCCTGCCCCGGGCCGCGATTCCAGCTGCGACCAGGGAGTAGGTGAACAGCGACCAGACGTAGAGCTGCGTCATCGGCCCGGCAATGATGCTCGCCGCCGCCTCTGCCACCCCGGCATTCCCCCTGACATAAAGGATCAGGGAGGTGGTGGCCGAGACCAGCTGGACCGCCAGGGCGAGGGCCAGCGTCAGGCTCCAGAAGCTCCGCCCCCTCCTGTACAGGGCCGCAGCCAGGTAGAAGGCCGCCAGGTAAAAGGCCGTGGCGACGCAGTACAGGAAGATGATCCTGGCCGGATCCGGGGGGACCCCCAGTGACAGGCGACCGTAAATCCCCACGTGAGCGCCCATGTAGACCACAGCGGTCACCTCTGCCAGGCGGTGCTGAAACTGCAGAAAAACCTGCGACCGGTTCATGACGTCTCCTCCGCCTGTCCTGCATCGTCATCCGGCACCCAGACGTACCTTCCCATCAGCGAGTCATACCCGGACCAGCGCCCGCCCGAACCTCCCACGTCCTCGCTGACAGACAGAACCTGGGCCACCTTACCGCTGTAGAGGTCGGCGTGGTGAAGGGCCACCGCCTCCCGGGTCTGGGGAAGAACGGGAGCCCCGTACTCCTGCCTTCCGTGGTGGCTCAGGATCAGGTGCTCAAGATGCAGGCCCAGATTCCGGGGGAACGACTCGATGCGCCCGATCGCCTCCCGGACCCGGCAAAAGCCCATGACCACGTGACCGATCAGCCGGCCGCGGTCCGTGTAGTCTATGGCGCCTCGCCAGTACAGCTCCTCCACCTTCCCCGCGTCGTGCAGGAGTCCTCCAGCAATCAACAGATCCCGGTTCATGCCGCCGGCGTCCATGGATGTCTCCAGCAGGGACACCACCTGCAGCGAATGCTCGAGCAGACCGCTCAGGTAGCTGTGGTGGATCCTCTTGGCCGCCGGAGCCTGGATGAAGCCCTGGTAGAAGTCCGACCTGCCGTAAAGATCCAGGAGCAGCCGGGAGAGGTGAGGGTCCCGCACGGACTCGATCCGACACCACAGCTCTTCCTCCATGGCCTCCAGGGGTCTGGGACAGCTGGGGATGAACCGTTCGGCCGGCACGTTCTCCATCGGCAGGGCCTCCGCCCCGGTGATGACCAGCTGGTCCTGCCCGCGGTACTGGGTGACGTCGGCCCGAACCCGGACCACCTCACCCACCTCAAGACAGGCCGCAATCTCGTCGACATTGTCCCACACCCTGCCGGGGATGACCCCGGTGACGTCCCTCAGGTCCACCTCCAGGTACTGCCCCTTGGAGGGATCCCGAAAGGACCTCAACCGCTTCCCGGCCACACCGTATACCCCCAAAATGGTCTGTCCCGGCTCCAGATCGCTGACTCGGGGTCCAACCCCGTCCCCCGGCCTCATGCCGACTCCCTGCCGCCGTACGGCTGCCAGCGCACGCTCTCCCGCTTCCACCGCTCAAGAAAAGAGTCCAACTCTATCGCCTCCCGCAACCTCACTACACAGGGAGTTCAATTCCGGGGGGGTGCGTTCCTTCCCAGACGGCGAAAATGGCGGGCCGGGGAATGTTGCAGCCGGCTCCGGCATACATTCTACGGAGACCCTTATTACGGGGGTGACAGTGACGTGCGTCTGCTGATAATTCCGCGCCGAACGCTGATACTGACCGCCCTCCTCGTCCTCGTGCTGCTGGCCGGGGTGGTGTACCTGATACTGTCAACGGAGTCGCTCCGGGTGCTGCAGGTTACGGCCCCTGCAGAGCGCAGGGTCCCCATCTATTCCGTCGAGACCGAGAACAGGCGCGTCGCCCTGACCTTCGACGCCACATGGGGAGCAGAATATACGCACCAGCTGCTCTCTGCGCTGCAAGACAGCGACGTCAGGGCGACGTTCTTTCTCACCAACATCTGGATGGAGGACTACCCCAAAGAGACCCGGGCCATCCACGCCGCCGGACACGAACTGGGGCTGCACTCCGCCGGCCATCCCGACATGGCCACCCTGGATGAGGACGGAATCCGGTCCGAACTCACAGACAACATCGAACTGATGACCTCACTGTGTCCCGAGGTCTCCCCGGGGTTGTTCCGTCCTCCCTTCGGCTCCTACAACAACCTTCTCATGGAGGTGGCCGAGGACGAAATGGGACTGATCACCATCCAGTGGAGCGTCGACAGCCTCGACTGGAAGGAGGTCACCCCGGAATACGTTCTCAACCGGGTCACGACCCTGGCCCATCCGGGGGCGATCATCCTCTTTCACAACAACGCCCAGCCCACGGCCGAGGCCCTGGCCGACATCATTGAGCAGCTGCACGCCGACGGGTACCGAACGGTGACCGTCTCCGAGCTCCTTCACCCCCCACCCTACCGGGTGGATCACCGGGGCCAGCAGATCCCGGGCCACTAGGCTACTGGGTCAGGTAGCCTCCCTCCACGGGAATCAACTGGAATATTCGCTCCTCCTCGCCCGTATGGGCGTTTATGTATACGATGAACTCATTGTCGCCCATGGTGCCCCGTATCTCCCAGCACAGCACCTCCTCCAGGCAGTCCCGGGGTATGAGGGCCAGGGTCGTATCCTGCGGCGTCAGCGACGGGTTGACCCGGCTCAGGGCATCCTCCTCATCAATCTCGGGCGGCCCGATGTTCCGCTCGGTGTGAGCCATGAGGTAGGAAGACCCGTCCAGACCCAGGACGCTGCCGTCCTCCAGGGAGACCAGCACCTTGACCTGGTCGGGATACAGAAGCACGCCGTCCTGTTCGACCACCAGGTTGGTGACTGCCCTGTTCTCCTCTCGATGGGTGAACAGGGGATGCAGCCGCGAATACCCCACCGCCTCCGCAAAGGCGATGGCCGTCTCCCTGGCCTCTTCCAGGCTGATGGCTGCCTCCGCGGGTTCGACCCCGGTGTTCATCCACACCAGGTGGCCTCCCCGTTTCGATATGTCCAGCCAGTACTGTTTCCCTCCGGCCACGGCCGTGAAGGTGTAGGCGGGGATGGTGCCCCGGACCTCCGATACCTTCTCCACCGTCATATCCCCCTCATCCATCCCGGACAGGATCTCCCTGACCCGGTTGAGGGCCCTCTCCTCGCTGACGTGGGCTCCGGTCAGTCCCCGGGGCTGAAAATCGAAGACGTGGTCGGAGAAGGGTCCGTCGTAGATCAGGGTCGGATACTGGGTCAGGTGCTTCTCAATGCCCGAGAGGCCGGACATGCCGTCGTCGTCCTCGATGGCGTCGTAGGAGTGTTCGCCGAGGACCTGCAGGGTGCTCCATCGGTGCCCCACCTCCTGCAGGCGGTCCCGCAGCTCGTGCAGGGCCAGCCCCAGTTCCGCCGCCTGCTGGTGCAGTCCGCCCAGCTCCTCCCGTTCATCGGAGGTCATGGTCTTGCCCCCCGACACCGTCCGCGCCAGCGACAGGGCATAGTCGCCGGTCTGGTTGAGGAAGGTGCCCGTTCGCAGCAGCGTTGTGTGCCCCATGGGGATGCCTCCCAGGTCCGCCGTCGCCGACTCCGCATACCTCCACGCCTGGGTCAGGTGCAGCAGCATATGCGATGGCGACCCGGAAACCATGGACTTGGCCAGACTCAGTTCCATGTTCTCAACATTGTGCAGCAGGTTGTAGAAGGCTCGCTGGCGCTCACCCTCCAGGTAGTTGACCACCAGCTGTCGACTCCGGAACTGTCCGTAGCCCCAGGCTCCAGTCAAGATCAGGGCCAGAAGCAGAAGCGCAACTGACCAGCGCAGGAGCACGTCGTCCTCAACCCGCCAGATCCTCGCCGTCCTTTCATCCTCACCGCGGCGTTTTATCACCTGACTCTCCTCCTCATCGCGCAAATACATGGCGTCCAATCTGGGTCACGATGCTTCTCGACCACACCCACGGGTTGACCGGCTTGTAAGGGTTCCAGAAATACACACTGCCGTAGCTGGGATCCCAGCCGTTGAGCGCATCGCGAGCGGCGCGGCCCGCATGGGCCGCCGGCGTCATCCAGATCTGTCCATCCGCCACCGACTCGAAGGCCAGGGGCTGGTAGATCACCCCACTGATGGTGTTGGGAAAGGCGGGATTCTGCACCCGGTTCATGATGACAGCGGCCACCGCCACCTGCCCCACATAGGGTTCACCCCGGGCTTCCGCCGACACCACCCGCGTCAGCAGGTCCATTTCGTCACTGCGGGCCACCCCGGTACTCGCGGGCGCGGCCACCGGCCCCGGCCCCAATCCCAGGGCCGCATAGGTCTGGGGGCCGACAACCCCGTCCACGGCCAGGCCGTTTCGTCTCTGAAACAGCCGCACCGCCCCGGCGGTCTGCGGGCCAAAGATCCCGTCGACGGCCCCGTCGTAGTATCCCCACTGCGCCAGGCGGCTCTGGACCTCCCTCACCGCTGGCCCCCTTGATCCCCAGTAGAGAGTCGGTCTCTGCTGCGCCCGAGCCGGGGGTGCGACTCCCCCGGGCATCCACATCCACAGCAAGAGGCCCACTGCGACCGCAGCGATGATCAATCGTTTCAGCTGTCTCGACTCGACAACACGAAGCATTGGTGAATCACCCCCCAGCAATATTCTGCTGCAGTGTCGCCCATTTATGCTTCCGGGACGCGGTCGACACCAGTGAACCCGGCGAATCCGGGTCAGAACAACCCTGACACACCGGGGGAGGCCACCAGAGGGCTGCCGACCGGGAGAACCAGCCCCCCGCGGCCCCCGACCCGCCTCATCTTCACGTGCGCGGGACTGCCCCCGAACCACAGGCAAAGGCGCCCACCCCCATGGAGGTGAACGCCTTCACTGGATGATCCGATTTCTTAGGGACGGCCCCCGGCCCTCCTCAGCAGCTGCCTCAGCCGGGACGGTAGCGGGCCAGCAGGTCCAGCTTCTCACGCAACCTGACCCCCGAGGAACGACTCTCGGTGACACCCGGCCTCTTCTCGCCGGAACCCCTCTCATTCTGAAAGGAGGATCGGTGATGGACAACACTGTCCGTCCTGGACCGGTAGTGTTTCTTCCCCCTGCGGTCCGGCTCATCGGCGGACTGATCGTCACCCGGGTCACATCCGCAGTTCTTCTGCCCTTCCCCGTCACATTCGCGCTTCTCTTCGGCCTGCACATCACCCACCTCCTTCTCAAAGGGTCCGGATCCTCCATCGACTCTCGGCAGGCGGCGCGGATCCCCGCCCCCAGCAGTGGAGGACACCGATGCCAGGAGGCGGACCGGCGGGGGCACAGGGCCCCTGGACGGGACATCCGCAGATGACCGCATCCCCAGCTGCCCCTTCACCCAGGAGCAGATCCGGTTCAGGGATCCCGGTCCAGAGATCACCATCGAATCATCCCTTTCACGCCAGCTCACCTGGGCGCCGAGATGCTGCGAAACCAGCCACAACAGGGCCACCCCATCGCGGCTGAGATAGGGGTTCAGTTCTTCAATCTCTCTGCCATTGATGATGACACTGGGTGCCACAGCCGAGACTCCCCCTTCTCCATCGGTCCATCATATGTGGGACGAGACCGCAGTGTGTCTGGTGCGGCTGCTGAGCCGCACCCGGATCAACCCCGGGCCCTCATGTCGGTCCCTCCCCATCTCTGGTACCCTTCGGGGGAGACAGATGACGGGCCAGGAAGCTGTAGATCTTGTCCCGGGCCTCCCGGGCCAGGGGCGTATCGATCCGGTTGAAGGCGTGTCCTCCGGGTGCATCCTGGTAGATCTCGTATTCGAAGTCCTTCCCGGCAGCCTTGAGGGCCTTGACCAGATGCTCCACCTCCAGCACATTCACATCCTCGTCATTGGTCGTGCCCTGGATCAGAAGAGGCGTCTCCAGCTTATCCGCCTGCCAGGCCGGAGAGCGTCTCCGGTACTCGTCGACGGCCTCGTAGGCCGACTGGCCGATGTGATAGGGCGCAGAGAACAGCCTCCGGTATTCCTCCGTCTTGTAGCCCATGCGTGCAACCAGGTCACTGACCGGAACGCCGGCGTAGGCGACCTGGTAGGCCTCGGGATGGTCGAATATGTTCATCAGGGTTATCAGTCCACCGTGACTCCAACCCATGATCCCCACCCGGCCCGGATCGATCAGGTCGGGGTAGGCCTCAAGCATCCAGTTTCTCGCCGCGAAGGTGTCCTGCACTTCGAGCCCACCGTAGTCGATGAGGTTGTAGTGCATTTCGCCGTAGCCGGTGCTCCCCCGGTATTCCGGGGCGATGATCGCGTAACCCTGGGCAATGAGCTCCCGCACCACCCGGGCATTGCTGGTGGAGAAGTTGGCGTGAACCCCGCCGTGAGGAAACACCAGGAGGGGGAATCGGCTCCCCGCCTCCGCATCTTCTGGGATGAAGGTGTAGGCAGGGACCTTGACCGGGTTGCCCCGGTCCTGGGGATTCTGGGCCATGGGATTGGCCGGAGGGGGACCGGTGAACATGACCTTGTCTATCCGGGCCACATCCCCGACCCGGTGATACCAGCTGATGTCATCAACGGCCTTGAACAGGGAGTGAAAGACGTGCATCAGGCGGCCCTGCTGCTCCTTGAGCTCGGCGATCTGTCTCTGTGTGTCATCCATTTTCATTCCTCCCGCCGATTCGATTTTGTATCTGCCTTCTTCTGCGACGGGAGGAGCATTCCT
>PWUC01000211.1 GCA_003562655.1 Clostridia bacterium | reverse complement strand
GCTGGGATTCTGCAGCTCGCCTTCCACGAGAGCCTCGTTCTGACCGCCGTCGGGATACTCACTACCCGCCTGCCGGATGGATCCGAGGGGTTCTCGCTTCTCGTCATCATCTGCGCCGAGTTCCCTCCGATCCAGCTCGGGTTCGGCTTCACACTCAACGGGGTCGGGGGCCTGATCGGCGTCCACCGCACCCTGACCAGCGCGGTACTCCGGGAAGGCCTCAAGAACCAGACTCTGGGTTCAACTCTCTTCCCGAAGGATCCATTGAGAAATGCCCCCCAGTTGATCAGCGACCTCGAGCGGGTATTCCCGCGGGCGCAGGATCGGTTTGTCATCGGCCCGATGGCCATTCTCGGCTGGGGCAGTCCAGCCATTTTGACCGCGGAAATCGGTGTGATCCTCACCTTTCCCTCGCCCGTTGAACTCGTGGTGCTGGGGCGGATGCGAATGGCGCTGCCGGGTGGTGACGCGGCACTCGTGCTCATTCACATGGATGTACTGGGAGTCGTGGATTTAGCCAGGGGTGAGGCGGAGATCGACGCCACTCTCTATGACTCACGCATTATCCAGTACAGCCTGACCGGAGACATGGCCATGCGCCTCCGATGGTCGGGGCGGCCGAATTTCGCCCTGTCTGTCGGCGGCCTGAATCCGAGGTTCCTACCCCCTCCAAACTTCCCCGATCTGGACCGGATCGCCGTCAGTCTCACCACCGGGGACAACCCGCGCATACGCCTGGAAGCCTACGTCGCCCTCACCTCCAACACCTGCCAGGTTGGCGCGCGGGTCGACCTCTACGCAGCGCACACGACCAGATTTGGGAACATATACAGCATCTCCGGCGTTCTCCTGTTCGATGTGCTCTTTGAGTTTTCACCGTTTCGCTTCGCGGCGGACATCGGCGCCGGGGTCACCCTGAAGCGAAATGACAGGGTCCTGATGGCGGTCTCCCTCGATCTCATGCTGGCGGGCCCGGCCCCCTGGCAGGCTCGTGGCGAGGCCACGGTCCGGGTCTGTGGTTTCAGCGGTTCCATTTCATTTGACCGGAGCATCGGCAGACGGGAGCAGCCCGAGTTGACGCCCCCCGATCCATTGCGGGAGTTAATCGCCGCGCTGGAGGACGCGCGCAACTGGAACTGCGAACTGCCGCCCGGCGAGCCAGCCCTCGTCACTCTGCGCGAGTTGCCTGATAGTGAACAGGGAATCGCTGTCGTTCACCCCATGGGGGGAATCACCGTTCGACAGCGGGTCCTTCCTCTGAGCAGGAGCATAACGAGATACGGAAACACTGACCTCACTGAAAACGTGGGGCCCATAACCGTTCCGGTGCCGCGCGTGTACAGCCTCTCCCTCGTGCAGCTGGGCGGTCAGGGTTCTGATCACGCACACACCTCGTCCGTGCAGGGCTACTTCGCCTCGGCGCAGTTCATGCAAATGAGCGACAGCAGAAAAATCTCGAGTCCCTCCTTCGAGCAGATGCCGGCCGGCATGACGATAGCGGGGGACGGGCTGGCATACCCGGAAGAAACCGAGCAGGTTGAACTGACCTACGATGAGATCATAATCGACGAGGCCAACGACCTGTTCAGCTGGGAGGCCGGCCTCGGCATCCGGTTGAGCTACTCCATGTTCGGCGCGGCCGCGCGGCTGGGCGCCTGCGCCCGATCCAGGTTTCGACACAGTGGCAGGGCGAGATTCAGGGGATCGGATCTCGGCATCAGGTTGATGGATCACCTGTACACGGTGGCCGGGGTCGATGACCTCAAACACTTCTCGCCGCCTGGCATATCAAAAGAGGGATTGACCTACACCGAGGCCCATGCGGCGATGAACGAATACGCGGCGGCTAACGCGGTTGAGAAGGGGCGCATGCAGGTGGTCGGAGTTCAGGAGGTGGTGGACCCATGAGCCCAACGCAGGACGACAGCGCGTACACCTTCATCCCGTGGGTGCGCCGGGGACTGTCGGCGTTCATCAACACGACAGAAGGCGACCTGGAAAACGGCGGGGCCCCTCGTGCCGCATTCACAGTAGGGCTCACCGTACATGAGAGCAGGGCAGCGCTGGGCGGGGTGCCGGAAGGGGACGGCCAGGACACCGAATTGAATATGGAGCAATTGCGCCTGTACGGTCCCGGCGACGTCACCGGGATCGATGAGAGAGAGATCGTGCGGGTAGAACCTGTGACGTCGACGTGGAACTTCGAGAACTCGATCTGCCCGGCCATCGAGTTCCAGCATCCTGATTTTCCGTGGCTGTTCACACCCGTGGGGTCCACAGGTGACCGGTTGCGGCCATGGGTGGTCCTCGTCGTGGTTCGCGAGGATTCCTGTTCTGTCGAGACGGACCCGCGCCGCCCGCTGCCGGTGCTCACTGTCTACCACCGGAGCGAGCTCCTGTGCCTGAGGGAATCCTGGGCGTGGGCCCATGTCCAGGTGGCCGGACGAGCCGACCTGCAGTCACTTGACGTTGTGATGAAAGACAACCCGGAGAACGTCCTCTCGCGCATTCTCTGTCCCCGACACCTGTCCGAAAATACAGCGTACCGCGCGTGCCTGGTCCCGGCCTTTGAGGCTGGACGAAGAGCCGGCCTCGGTCAGGAGCCGGGGCCCGGCCAGGAGGAGGGCCAGCTGGCCCCGGCCTGGGATCATGAAGACACTTCACCAGTCCAACTCCCGATCTACTACCAGTGGGAGTTCAGCACCGGAGCGGCCGGTGATTTCAGATCGCTCGCGAGACTCCTCCAGGCCAGGAGAGTGCCGCCGGGCACTGGTCAGCGCGCGATGGATATCGCGGAACCCGGGTTTGACTACGGGCAGTCGAGCGGCACCGGGCAGCCGCTGCTGGGTCTCGAGGGTGCGCTGCACGCGGCGGGGAGTGAGAGTACCCCATGGTGTGAGCCTGAACGGCAGGCGTTTCAGGCGAAACTCCTGGACATCCTCAACACTCCGGATGGGTGGTCCGATGATGGAGCCGACCCGACGGTTGCTCCGCCGATCTACGGATGCTGGCATGCAGCGGTTTCCACAGTACCGGAGGAGGGAGAGCTCCCGCGCTGGCTCGGCACCCTGAACCGTGACCCCCGCTTCCGAGCAGCTGCCGGCCTCGGTACCGTGGTGGTGCAGAAGCACCAGGAACACCTCATGGCTTCAGCCTGGGAACAGGCGGGCGATCTGGAAGAGACAAACGCGTTGCTCCGCCAATCCCAGCTCGGAAGAGAGGTGAGCAGGTGTCTGTACCAGAAGCAAATCCGCGACCTTCCGGTTGACGCACTCCTGCCGCTCACGTCGCCGGTACACAGCCGGGTTTCGGTCGGCCCCCGCACGCTCCGCAAGCAGCTGGCAACCAGCCGCATCCCCCTGCCGGTGCTGTCACCGGCCTTCCGGCGCGTGACGCGACCCGCAGGCACACTCGCGCGCGGCCTCTTTGGAGCCACACAGGCTGCGGGACGCTCGCTGCTTCAGCGCCTCAACCGCGGGGAGATCACCCCGGCAGGACCCCGCAAACCCCCAACCGGGACGGTCTCGATGGACGACGTGTCTGACGCTCTCCTCCACCCCCTCATACCCTCCTGGCTGCGCCGCTGGCTGCCGCACGCGCACCTGATCATCATCGGGCTGGGTTTGCTCGTTTTCCTTCTGTCCCGAGTGCTCGCCGTTCTGGGTTTTGCGGAACTGGGCGCGGTCCTGACCGTCGCTACACTCGTTCTGATCATGATTGGAGGGGTCCTCCGGAGGTGGACTGCTGCCTGGCAGGCCGGTCGGGATGGACGAATGGAATCCATGACGCCGGAACGAGTGGCGACGGTCCCCGGGCAGCAGACCTTCGGCGTGAGTGCATCCGGTATCGAACTCAGTGATGATGCCTTCTCGGCCCGTCGCGGATCCGACAGTGTGGAGGCTGCCCGGTTTCGGAGCGCTGCCGCCGCGCACCAGGAAATGATCTTCAGGGCAGCATCCGTTCGCCCGAAGAAGACACCCCCCGAGATCGACCTCGATACCATCAGGAGCCAGCTCCTGCAGCAGGTAGATCCAGAGGTCACGATCGCTCGCCGGATCCTCGGCCGCATCGACATGCCCGCGGACATTCCCAGGCCTGCGGATCCACTGGAACCGATCATGGTCGCTCCCAGGTTCCCCCAGCCAATGTACGGGCCGCTCAAGGAGATCGGCGAGGAGTACTTCCTGCCCGGAATCTCAAGGATCCAGCCCAATACTATCACCCTACTGGAGTCGAATAACCGATTCGTGGAGGCGTACATGGTGGGACTCAACCACGAGATGGCGCGCGAGCTGTTGTGGAGAGGATATCCGACGGACCAGAGGGGGACGTATTTCCGGCAGTTCTGGGAGACTTCGCCGGAAACGTCCGACGACGATGAGGAGAACGGAGATGACATTCCGGCGATCCACGAATGGCCCCCGGGCAGTGATCTCGGCAGCAACGCGCTCGTACAGGGCGAAGGCAGCCAGCTGGTCCTGCTCATCCGCGGGGAACTGTTGAGACGCTACCCGCGGTGCACCATTTATGCAGCCAGGGCGGAGTGGACGGAGGAGGAAAGACGGCGTCCCCGTCAGGAGGGGACAGCTGCAGACGACATATTGCTCCTGCCCACCTTCTGGGGGACGCTGGATCCCGACATAAACTTTATGGGATTTGATTTAGACGCAAGCGAGGCACGCGGGAGCCGGGATCCTGAGGAAGACCCCGGCTGGTTCTTTGTTATCCAGCAACAACCTACCGAACCTCGTTTCGGCGCTGACAATACCGATGAGTGGCAGGGTCTTGTGCAGGAAGATGATGCGAACGCCGCCTCGCTGGCGGCGGCTACCCTGCGCCGGCCCCTGCGGGTTGCGATCCACGCTGACCGCATCCTACCCGCATAGTGAAGTGAGGTGCGCCCATGTCTGGCAATGAGGACTTACGTGAGGAGCTAGCCCAGTTGAGGGGCCGAGCCGCTCATGCTGAGGCTGATCATTTTGGGTTAGAAGCCGGCATCGTCAGAGCTCAGAGGGAGCTGGAGGAGCGTCGACGTCTGAAGAAGGATGCCGGGGACCTGGTGAAGACCCTGGAGAAGCTCACAGCCCACGATGCGCGCCAGATCAGAGCGCGACTGACCGATGCCAGACAGCTCATAGAACAGGCACGACGACGGTTGATCGACACGCGCGCCCCCACAGACCTTTATGACCTCCTGGACCCCGACACCCCACTGGTGCTGCTGCCGGTTCGCCTGGAGACGAGGTTCCAGGTGCAAGACGATAGTTCGCCCGAGCTTCTCATCCGCATCTATCCCGACGATATTCACGTGGATACTCATGAGCCTGGGCTCACAGATGAGGAGGTCAGCTGGGGAAAACACTTCTGGAAGGAGATGCGGAGCGCTGCGGACAACCGGGAACAAGAGGCCCAGGCCTGGCAGCAGCTGGTCGAGCGCTTCGGACCGCGCCGATCGGCCTGGATCGCCAGAGAAACGGAGCCTGAAGAGGACTCCCCCGAAGGCCCAGGTCCTGAAAGAAGCGCCCCCCGCCCGCGGTTTCCGGATCCAGCCCGTCGGGCGGGCTCCTGGACCCGCCCCCCGCGCACCTCTGTTCTGCCCGACCGCTGGGCCGCCCTCGGCTACAATGAGGGGACCCGCGTGTTCACCGAGTGGGGCGCCACCATACCTGATACCCTGGCCGTCGGTCCAGATCCAGAGGGATCGGGCGACGACGACGCGGATGAACTTCCCGTTGACAGCGGCATGCTCTGGATGGTGGATTTTGCCCGCGCGGAGCAGGTGGGAATGGCATTGAGAGTGAGGCTGCCCTCCTCAGCCCGGGACGGTCTCGAGCGGCTGGTGGTGCTGGGCATCAAGGGAACGCTCGATGCTGACGCATCCCGGGAGGAGCTGGAATCACTCCTGGAGGCCCACAGTTACACTCGGGGTTTTGCCTTTGTCCCGCAGGGTACGCCGACAAACAGCACGGGAGATGTGAAGGCCGGGTACAGCGCGCGTGACGGGGAACGGTCTCCTTTCAGCAGCGATGCGCAGCGGGGCGACCAGGCAGGCTCCGATGGATATCTCACGGCCAGGGCCCTCGGCCTGTGTCCCCGGGTGTTTGCCAGCGTGAGCAACGCGGGCAACCGCGAGCAGCAGGATGCTCGAAACATGAACGCGGCTCTCTGGCCTGCCACCCTGGGGTATTTCCTGCAGCAGATGATGGCCGACATCTTCCCGGAAGAGTCGATTCTGCGGATTCGCCGCCACTTCATTGATCATGTGCGCGGGCGCGGACCCTTCCCAGCATGGCGGATCGGTGACGTACCGTACGGCATCCTCCCGGTGCAGGCATTGAGATGTGAACAGGACCCCAGCCTCACCCATGTCGATCCCGGTCAGCCGGGAGATGAGCTCCTGCCCTTGTTGTCTGCTGTCCGGCAGGTGTGGGAACGCGCAGTGCAGCGCGTACCCAGGGTCGGCACCGCGAGCGACCCGGATCAGGCGCTCATGGAGATTCTCAGTACCGATGGAGTCTCCTCCAGCTACGCCGCCAGGTCACTTCTGGGGCGAGATTATCTGCAGTATCTATTCGCATTCACGGGGTGGCTGCGTCCCGCGGTTGAGGCCTGGTGGGACGAGTGCCGAAAGCAGGCTGCCGCCGGCCTCCGGGCATTGGGGATTCCGTGGGAGCCGCGATTGGTGTGGTGTGTTTACGACCGATCTCGCGCCCTGGAGCTGTCGGACGAGCTCGTGCAGGCGCTTCCGCCGTCAGAGATATCCCCTGTCCAGCCCAATTACATCCGGCTGCTGCGCCAGGCCACGTACGAAGAGATCCGCACAGAGAACCTCGGTGAGTCGATCACCGATTCCCTGCTCTATCTCCTGCTGAGACACAGCGCTCTCCTGGCATACGTTGACACAGCCAGAGCCGTATTGAGGGCAGGCGACATGCAGACGAGATGGCACGCGTTAGCGATGATACCGAGGGATCTCGGGTGGCGGGAACCCGAGCTGGTGGATATCAGCGAGGAAGCCGAGACGATGACGCCATCCCGGCTGCTTGAATACCGGAGCGACTCACTGGAAGGACCGTCCATGGCAGAGTACCTCGACGGTCTTGGGGAGCCCGGCGGTCCGCTGTTGGCGCAGCTGGTGGAGTTCAGGCAGAGCCTCGCCTACCTCGAGCAGCGGCCGTCAGCGGTTCTCGAACGTCTGCTCGTGGAAACGCTGGATCTCTGCTCGCACCGGCTGGATGCCTGGATCACCTCATTCGCTGTGGCCAACCTGGACCATCTGCGACAGAAGGTCAACCCCACCGGTGTTCACCTGGCGGGTTATGGATGGGTTGAAAATATTGAGCCTTCAGCCAGAGCCCGCTCGGCAGGCTTTGTTCACGCGCCCTCGATTGCTCATGGTGTCACGGCAGCACTGCTTCACAGTGGCCATCTGTCGGGGGGCATGGGCGGGACAGACACCGGTGCATTCGACCTCACATCCGAACGGGTGCGACGCGCCCGGTGGCTGCTCGACGGAGTGCGCCGGGGTGAATCGTTGGGGGCGCTGCTCGGATATCGTTTCGAGCGGGGGCTGCACGAACGCTCAACAGGCGATCCCGACCTCGCTCTTCAACGATTCGTCCCCGCCTTTCGAGAGCTGGCCCCCCTGGCGGCGGAAGGGCCCAAAGAGACGGACGAGCCGGTCATCGCGATCGCGGCAGGTAAGGTGGTCGACGGTCTGAAGCTGGTGCACCACTGGAGGGAGAAGTGGCGGGAGAACGGCCTTCCCCTAGACGAGCTGCAGGTGCAGGATGGCCCGCCTACCGGAAAGGAGAGGGCCGCCCTCCGCGACGTGCTGGCCCGGGTCGCGGAGGCCGTTGACGCCGTAGGTGACGCGATCACCGCGGAGAGTATATACCAGACCGCACAGGGAAACCCCGTTCGCACCGCGGCAACCCTGGACGCGATCGCCCGGTCAGAGGCGCCCCCTCCGGAGCTCGAGGTTGCGCGCACCCCCAGGACCGGGAGCACCCTGACCCATCGAGTGCTGGTGCTACTGGACAGAGGGCATTCCGATTCGACGGATCTCCCGGGATGGGCGGAAACTCCACGTGCGAGAGCAGAACCGCACCTGAACGCGTGGGCCGGGCGGATCCTGGGAGATCCGGGCCGCGTGCGGTGCAGGGCGCAGTACCTGGATCCTGACGAAGATGAACCCCACGAGGGGGTCGAGATGTGGGACGTCGACCTCGCACAACTCGCCGCACCCGGCTCCAGAGGCGGGGGGCTTTCTCCACTGGACATCCTGCTCATGCAGGAAGCGGCCGACGGTTCACCAGGGCTGTCAGAGATCCAGCAGCGCCTGGTCCACCACGTCCTGGGGAGCTACCCCGAGAGGGCTGAGAATGCAGGGGTCCGGATCATCTTTGAACGGGATCCTGACTGGAACCAGCACATCTTGAGCTTCCCCGAGTTTTTCCATCTGGCGGGAACTGCCCGCTCGGTGATAGTCGGGTCGCGTGGGCTCGACCCCGCCGACCTCCTGCTGCCGGAAGATCCCGAACCTGAGACGGGCGAGTACACGCTGGAGGACCTGAAACGGCGAGCCGGGAGAGCGGTGGGGGATCTCAGAGAAATCCACAGCGAACTGCGAGCGGCCATCGATTCAGTCCTCGAACTCATCTCGAGAGAGGAAACCGTCTCCCTGGAGGAACCCCTTGAAAGGCTCCGC
>PWUC01000141.1 GCA_003562655.1 Clostridia bacterium | reverse complement strand
GAAGCTGCTGGCAGCTGCTCCTCAGGGGGCCATCTGGTCACAGACTGCACAGACAGCCGTCTCTGCGGCAACTCAGTGGTTAGGGAGGGGAAGCATTGGGTGCAACGGGGGAGTTAAGGTCAATTCTGGCAACGGATGTCGGGTCGACCACGACCAAGGCGATTCTGATTGAGAAGCAGGGAGACGAGTACCGGCTGGTGACCCGGGGGGAGGTGCAGACCACCGTCGAGAAGCCCTGGGAGGACGTGATGGTGGGTGTGCGCCGGTCGATCCGGCTGGTGGAGGAGATGGTGGACCGGCGATTTCTCGAGGACGGGGAAATCATCCGGCCGGCGAAGGACGACGATGGAGTGGATTACTACGTATCCACCAGCAGCGCCGGTGGAGGACTGCAGATGATGGTCGCCGGTCTGGTCAGTTCGATCAGCGCCAGCTCCGCCCACCGGGCGGCACTGGGGGCAGGTTCAGTTGTTCTGGATGTCATCGCCGTCGATGACGGCCGCTCCACTTCCGAGCACATCACGCGCATCAGGACACTCCGGCCGGACATCATCCTGCTGTCCGGTGGAGTCGATGGGGGATCGGTCTCTTATCTCGCCGCCCTGGCCGAGACCATCCTGCAGGCCAACCCGCAGCCGCGGTTCGGCGCAACCTACCGGCTGCCCGTTGTCTACGCGGGAAACAAGGATGCCCAGGAAATGGTCCAGGGCATACTGCAGGACAAACTGGACGTCAACATCGTGCCCAACCTGCGGCCCCGTCACGATGTTGAAAACCTGGGGCCGGCCAGGGAGCGCATTCACGACCTCTTCATGAACCACGTCATGGCGCAGGCCCCGGGCTACATGAACCTGATGGAATGGGTCGACACCACCATCATGCCCACTCCTGGCGCCGTTGGAAGCATCATTCACACCATGGCGGAGAACTACGGGACCAACATCATCGGTGTCGACATTGGTGGGGCCACCACGGACATCTTTTCGGACTTCGACGGCACCTTCACGCGCACCGTCAGCGCCAACCTCGGCATGAGCTACAGCATCACCAACGTCTACGAGGAGAGCGGTTTCGACAATGTGAGGCGCTGGTGCCCCTTTGCTGTGGTGGAAGAGAGTCTTTGCGACTGGATCAGCAACAAGATGGTCCGCCCCACCACCATACCGCAGACCATGGACCAGCTGATCCTGGAACAGGCCCTGGCAAGGGAGGCCCTGCGCACGTCTTTCCAGCATCACAAGAGCCTGGCGCTGAAGGTGGAGGAGGAGAAGGTTTCCGCCTGGAGCGGTACGGATATGTTCAAGTCCAGGGGCAAGGAGATCATCGACATGGCCAGGCTGGACATGGTCGTGGGCAGCGGCGGGGGGCTCTCCCACGCGCCCAGGCGCGAACAGGCGGCCATGATGTTGATTGATTCTTTTGAGCCCGAGGGCATCACCCAGCTGGCTGTGGACAGCATTTTCATGATGCCGCACCTGGGCGTGCTGGCCTCGACCCATCCGGAGATCGCGGCAGAGGTCTTTGACAAGGACTGCCTGCTGCGCCTGGGCACGGTCATTGCGCCGTTGGGGACCGGGCGGCGTGGACGAAAATGCATCGATGTGAGTATTGAACTGCCATCGGGGGAGACGGTGAACGAGGCGGTCAATTTCGGCGAGATCAGGAGGGTGAAACTGGCGGTCGATGAGAGGGCCTCGGTCCAGGTGACGCCCACCCGCGCCTTTGACATGGGCGGCGGCAAGGGAACTGAGGTCAGCGCCCAGGTTGAGGGGGGTCTCGTGGGCATCATTATCGACTGCCGCGGTCGTCCCATCCACATACCCGAGCGCGAGGACCAGAGGGTTGAGCTGCTCACCGAGTGGATCGGGGAGCTGGATGCCTACCCGATGGACCTGGTCCAGAGATACCAGGAGGAGAGCCCCGTGGCGGCCGGTCCACAGGTTGCAGAAGAGAAGGAGGAGAAGAAGAGTGGCTTCTTTGCCAGACTATTCAAGCGTTAGCTACCCCATCCAGCCGATCAGCGAGAGACGGGAACTGCCCCTGCCGGGGGAGGTGCTGGTGGCCGAGGGCGAGGAGGTCGCCCACGACACCCATCTGGCCAAGATCACTCTCAAGCCGGGCATTCCCTGGGTGATCCCCCTGTTCCGGCTGCTGGGCATCGAACCGGAGGCCACACCGGATGCTCTGCTGGTGGAGAAGGGCGAGCACGTCGAGACCGGCCAGGTCATCGCGCGAGCGAGGGCGGGGCTCTATGGTCGAAAGGAATACGAGGCTCCCACCGATGGCATCCTGGAGGATGTCTCGGGCAAGTCGGGCCGCCTGGTGATCCGGGAGGAGTTCGGCAAGGAGGAACCACCGGTCAGCTTTGACGCGGCCTTCGATCTGGGGTGCCGGCCCCGCGAGCTTCCCGGGAATATGATAACCAAGATCGGGCAGGAGGTGAAGAAGGGTTCGATTGTGGCCAAAAAGGGTGAGGCCTCGGCCTTTTTCACCCGTGCAACGCGAGCGCCGATATCGGGAATAATAACCGAGGTCAACGACAGGACCGGGTATATCACCATCTCGCGGCCGTTCAAGGAGATCGTGATAACCGCCTTCATCAATGGGTTGGTCACCGAGGTCATTCCCAGGTACGGTGCTGTGGTCGAGACGACGGGCGTGCTGATCAACGGTGTGTTCGGCGTCGGTCCGGAGAACTACGGTGAGCTGGTCCTGATGGACGACGACCCGACGGCCAATCTCACGGCCGACATGATCGGCGATGAGCTGCAGGGCAAGGTCATCGTCATCGGTGGCTACGCCACCAACGAGGCCCTCGAGAGGGCCCTGGAAGTTGGAGTCAGCGGGGTCATATGTGCCACGGCCAGCTACCTCAACCTGGTCAATTCCCTGGGGGTGAAGCTGGGTGTGGGGATCACCGGTCAGGAGGACATCGACATGACGGTGATCCTGATGGAGGGTTTCGGAGAGCTGAACATGCGCCGGCATGCCTTTGATGCCCTCAAACAGCTGGACGGCATGGGAGCGTCGATCAACGGGCGAACCCAGATTCGGGCGGGTGCCATCAGGCCGGAGATCGTGTGCCCCTTCCCAGGTTACGACGGTCCGGTGTACGAGGCCGAGGAGGTGAGTGAAGACATCGTTCTCGGGCAGCGGGTCAGGATCGTCAGTGATCCGTATTTCGGTGTCCTCGGTGAGGTGGTTGAGATGCCCAGCCGTCCCCAGGAGATCGAGACGGGCGCCAGGGTTCCCGTGGCACGTATTAAGATTGAAGGGAAAGAAGATGCGGTGAGCATACCCCGCAAGAATGTAGAGATCTTCTGAAGCAGCAGTTTTTTCCAGAACCAGCTCGAGGGAGGGAGCCCCCATGCTGCTGGACGAGCTGTCCGAGGATCGGCGGGATGAGATGATCGAAGGTTTGAGCCAGCGCATGCAGAAGTGGGGCATGATGACCCCGGCCATGCTGTTCACCGACATCATCCGCCCCATTTCCTTTCTGACGAGCCAGGCCATACACTTCTTCGCCCCCATCGGAGATACGCTGACGGGGCATCCATACATGTCCGAAGTGGGCTTTCTCCTGCAGGATCGCGACAATCTCGACAGGTTCCTGGACCGCCTTGAGGAGCTGTCCCGCGAGGAGCTCAGGGGCCCAGATGATGGTTCCGGTGGCGAGGACGACGATGACACCCCCGGCGGGGATGAAGATGATGATGACGGGTGCAGCCGGTGATGATGCCCAGGTCAGGGAGGGGTTACCCGGCGGACATGCGGGAGGAGGAGAGGTTGCTTGACGGAGGAGAAACGGGATTTTTCCTTGAGAGACATTCGCACCATCGTGGCGACCGACTGCGGCAGCACCACCACCAAGGCGATTCTCATTGAGAAGCAGGGCGACGAATACCGACTCGTGGTTCGCGGTGAGGCCCCGACGACGGTGGAGGCACCCTTCGAGGATGTGACCATGGGGGTCAGAAATGCCGTCGGTGAAGTCGAGGAGCTCAGCGGCAGGAGCTTTCTGGCCGAGGACGGCATCATCACCGTCAGAGAGTCCGACGAACGGGGGACGGATCTGTATCTTTCCACCAGCAGCGCAGGCGGCGGTCTGCAGATGATGGTGGCCGGAGTGGTCAAGACCATGACTGCGGAGAGTGCCGAGAGGGCAGCCCTGGGAGCGGGGGCCATCGTCATGGACACGATCGCCGTCGATGACGGCCGCCTGCCTCACGAGAAGATCCACCGGATCAGGGATCTCCGTCCCGACATGATCCTTCTTTCGGGCGGGATTGACGGCGGGACCGTATCCCACGTCAGCCAGATCGCGGAGCTGATTGCAGCGGCCGATCCCAAGCCGCGCCTGGGAATCGGCTTCAGGCTCCCGGTCATCTACGCCGGCAACAAGGACGCGCGCAGCCACATCAGCGATGTATTGAAAGACCAGGTGGATCTCAGGATGGTCGATAATCTTCGCCCGACCCTCGAGGAGGAGATCCTCGCCCCGGCGCGGGAGGAGATCCACAATCTCTTCATGGAACACGTGATGGCCCAGGCCCCGGGCTACAACAAGCTTATGAAGTGGACTGATGTGCCAATAATGCCCACGCCGGGGGCCGTGGGAACCGGGATTGAGAATGTGGCCCGGCAGCGGGAGATCGACATCATCGGTGTGGACATCGGCGGGGCGACCACTGATGTTTTCAGTGTTTTTGGAGAACAGTTCAACCGCACCGTTTCCGCCAACCTGGGCATGAGCTACAGCATCTGCAACGTGCTGTTGGAGGCGGGCCTCGAGGGGATCATGCGCTGGCTGCCCCTTGAGATCGACGAGGCGGACCTGCGCAACCGCATACGGAACAAGATGATCCGGCCCACCACCATACCACAGACGCTGCAGGAGCTGATCATCGAACAGGCGCTGGCGCGCGAGGCCCTGCGCCTGGCCTTTGAGCACCACAAGACCCTGGCCACGGCCCTGAAGGGCGCCAAGGCGACGGATCTTGACATCGGCAGCATGTTTGATGTGGCCTCGGATACCCTGGTCGACATGATGACGGTGGCGATGATTCTCGGCAGCGGCGGTGCCCTGTCCCATGCGCCCCGCAGGGCGCAGGCGGCGATGATGCTGCTCGATGCCTTCCAGCCCCACGGCGTCACCGAGCTGGCGGTGGACAGCATCTTCATGATGCCGCAGCTGGGTGTTCTGTCCACGGTTCATTCCGAGGCCGCGGCCCAGGTGTTTGAGCGGGACTGCCTGATCAGGTTGGGAACGGCGGTGGCGCCGGTGCAGCGCAGGGGCACCAGGGTGTCGAACCTGGGTGAATCGAACCTGCTGACGATCGAGCTGGAGATGCCCGGCGGGGAGACGATCACCGAGAGCCTGGCCTTTGGTGAGATGAAGAGCATCCCGCTGGAGGAGGGAGAGGTCGCCCGGGCCGCAATCACGCCCGGCCGGCGCTGGGACATGGGCGCCGGGTTTGGCCGCCGGGTGACAGTTGAACTCGAGGGAGGCGTCGCCGGTGTGATCCTGGACGGCCGGGGCCGTCCGCTGTACCTGTCCGAGGATCGTGAGGAGCGACGGGGCCAGCTGATGAAGTGGATCGGGGCCCTCAACGTGTACCCGGCAGAGGCTCTGTCCAGGTACACCGAAGAAAGAGGGGAGGCGTAGTCATGGCCCACGCATATACTCCGGGTTTGAAGGTGAGCCGGACCGAGCTGGTGAGAAAGACCCGTCGCCTGCCCCTGAAGGGTGAGGTCCTCGTTGAGGTCGGTGAGATCGTTGGGCCCGGGCAGGTGGTGGCCCGCACGGAGATCCCCGGGGATCCCGTGAGCATAAACATAGCCAACCTGCTGAGTGTTGAGCCCGCGGACATCGTTGATGACCTGCTGGTGTCAGAGGGCGACGACGTGGAGGAGGACCAGGTCATCGGCAGGACAGCCGGGTGGTTTGGGCTGTTCAGGAGGGATCTGAAGTCACCCCTGACCGGTACGCTGGAGATGGTGTCTCCCGTAAGCGGGCAGGCCGTGTTTCGAAAGAAGCCTGTGCCCCTGGAGGTATACGGTTATGTGCACGGAAAGGTGGCCGAAGTCATCCCCGAGGAGGGGGTCGTCATCGAGGCCGTCGGTGCCTTCATCCAGGGGATTTTCGGCGTCGGGGGAGAGCGGCTGGGCAGGATCAGGGTCCTGGCGTCCTCCCCGGACGCGAGGATCAGCCCCACGGATATCGGCGAGGACTGCCGGGATTGCATCATCGTGGCAGGTGCCCTGGCCACCAGCGACATGCTCATACGCGCCGCCGAGGTCGGAGCCGTCGCCGTCGTCGCCGGTGGGGTCATCGATGAGGACCTCGTCGACTACCTCGGATATGACATCGGGGTGGCCATTACCGGGCATGAGGACATCCCCGTGACGATGCTCGTCACCGAGGGCTTCGGGCCCATGGCCATTGCCGGCAAGACCTTCGACCTGCTCGTGGACCTGGAGGGCAGCACCGCATCCGTGAACGGGGCGACGCAGATTCGCGCCGGGGTCATGCGACCCGAGATCATCGTACCCGACGTGCAGCTGGGTGCCGATGATGTGGCCATCGCGGACTCGGCAGGGGGACTGGACGTGGGTACCCCGGTCCGGATCATCCGGGAACCCCATTTCGGAGCCCTGGCCGAGGTGACGGAGCTGCCGCCCGCCCTGCAGGAGGTCGAGAGTGAGGCCCGGGTTCGGGTGTTGAAGGCCCGGTTGGAGGACGGGACGGAGGTCACCGTCCCCCGTGCCAATGTCGAGATCATCGAGGGTTGAGACAGATTGAGAGGCTGATGAGTCAGCGGGCTTCCCACCGGGCGGCCCGCTCTGTTGTTGAACGGGTGAATTGAATCCGCAATAGGGGTATGATGGTAAGAGGTGATGACATGAACGTCACGGCAGAAAAGTCCATGCAGCTGCTCAATGACGGTGATGTGCAGGAGCAGGTCAAGATGGAGGATCTTCTCGCCGTAGCCGCCGGTGGACGGCGGGTGGCCCTACTGATAAGTCCTGCGGATTTCCCCGATGGTGAGCGGATACGACAGAGCATCGACGAGGGGTTCAACCGCAGGTACTACGGGGGAAGGGCCAGGGGTGGGATCGGCGGTCTCTTTGACCGGGCGCGGTACGGGGCGATGAGGGCGATCATGAACCCGCTCAGGTACAAGGCCTCGCTGCTGCGCGAGTCCTACGAGGAGGCCGTGTTTGACCATCCCAACTACCGGGCCCACCGGCGCTGGGCCGAGGAGCTGGGACTGCAGGTCTATGAGACGCAGCTGCGTCCCAGCCTGGACGAGATCTATGTGGTCCGCGACCAGAGCACCGTCGGCGAGGTGGCGGCGCTGATGGTCCGGCGAGAGCAGATCCGGCGCGAAATGCTGCAGGAGATGAGGGAGGGCGAGCGGCCCACGGCCCTTTTCATGCCGGAGGAGAGATCTTCAGAGTACCTGGAGCGGCTGGGGCGTCTGTTGAGCTACCCCGACTGTTGTGTGACGGCCTACATTGATGATGTCCGCGACCGGGTGGACAGTGCGCTGCGGGCCTCGAACCAGCTGTCCGATGTGCAGGAGGACATCGAACCCCTGGCCTACTTCGCCGCCGCCTTTTTTCCCTGCCGCCCGAGGTGTGAGGAGGCCGGGGCGGCGGGCGCCCGCATCCTGGAGGCGGTGGAGGAGATCGATGACCGGCTGCGGGGGCGCATGTCGGGGGCATTTCGAGCCAATATGAGGTACGTGGCGAGATATCCAGAGGTGTTGAAGCGCCGCCGTCAGCAGATGATGTCCAAGTACATGGGAGTGAGTACCGATGAGGAAGAATGAGGACGAACAGGAGGATGTCCGCCAGTTGGGCCTTGATTTTGTCTCCGGCCAGGACGAGGAGAGTCTGACGCCCTGGGCATCGTACTGGAGAGAGGCGGGCGACGACCAGGAGGACCTGGGCGATCTTCAGGCCCGGGTGGGCGCCTGCCGGAAGTGCCAGCTGAGGTCTGGATGCAGGCAGGTGGTGTTCGGCGAGGGGCAGCCCGACAGTGACCTGATGCTTGTGGGTGAGGCTCCCGGAGCCGACGAGGACAGGTTGGGCCGGCCCTTTGTCGGCCGGGCGGGTCAGATGCTCAACCAGATTCTGCAGGCATGTGGGCTGTCGCGAGAGACCGTATACATCACGAATATTGTCAAGTGCCGCCCGCCGGAGAACCG
The DNA here is from genome assembly GCA_003562655.1 of Clostridia bacterium. The sequence goes on along the minus strand of PWUC01000141.1, from coordinate 506 downwards.
CACACCAACGCCCGAGGAGAGGGAGACCTGCATCCCCTACCTGAGGACGCAGGTTCGCCTGATCCGCCCCCGGATCATCGTGGCCCTGGGCGCGGCCGCCACCCAGGGGTTGATCGATCCCTCGGCCCGCATCACCAGGATGAGGGGAACCTGGCAGAGCTGGCAGGGAGTCAGGGTCATGCCCACCTTCCATCCCGCCGCCCTTCTGCGGGATCCCAACAAGAAGGGTCCGACCTGGCGTGATATGAAACTGGTCATGGCGGAACTGGCAGGGGACGGGTGATCAGACTTGGAGCCTCACACCCACACCTGGTACACTTCCGGGGAAGAGGAGACCCGCGCGCTGGGCGAGGCCATGGGGCGGAGTCTCGTGGGGGGAGAGGCCTTTGCCCTGGAGGGCTCCCTCGGTGCGGGAAAGACCGTTCTTGCCTCCGGATTGATGCGGGGAGCCGGGGCCCCCGGCCCCTTCCGCAGCCCCTCCTTCACCCTGGTGTGGGAGCATGAGG
>PWUC01000251.1 GCA_003562655.1 Clostridia bacterium | reverse complement strand
GGCAGAGGGACTCATCACTGCCCGTCGTGCCAGAACTAGATGGAGGTGAGGGCGGGGCGCCGAGTTTTCGCCCGACAGACATGTTTTCCTTTACCATGGAGTTTGACGATGAGGACCAGATGCGAAAATGCCAGGAAATGCTGGTGAAGAGGCACGCCTTCGCTGGTGAGATGGCGGTGCGTAGGCGGGAAGATGGGAAATGGAGGCTGACGGCCTATTCCGAGAAGCGCCTCCGGGAGGACACCCTGGAAAAGCTTCCGGGCCGCCGCGAAGATGAGTCATGATTCGAAGGCGCCCCGGATCATAGGCGTCACTGGAGGCCTCGGATCGGGCAAGACGGAGGTCTGCAGGTTTTTGCGGCGGAGGCAGGTTCCCGTCATCTGTGCAGATGAGATCGCCCGCTGCCTGATGAGACCCGGGCATCCCGTGTATGATCGCACCGTAGCGGAGTTCGGTCAGGCCGTCCTGGATGCGGAGGAGAACCTGGACCGGCGCAGGCTGGGGGCGCTTATATTCTCCGATGCCGGGGCCCGCAGGCGCCTGAATGAGATCACCCACCCGGCGATATTGAAGGAGATGAGGCGCCAGATGGCAGAACTGGCCGGGCGGACCCAGGTTGTGGTGCTGGACATCCCTCTGCTGTATGAGGAGGGCCTCGAGTACCTGTGTGACGAGGTCTGGGTAGTCTGGTGCAGGCGCGAGCAACAGGTGCGGAGGGTGATGCTGCGAGACGGGCTCGGCGAGGAGGAGGTCAGCCTCAGGCTCGAGGCTCAGATGCCCCTGGAGCAGAAGGCCGGACGAGCAGACCTGGTCATCGACAATTCGGGGTCGCGCGATCGTCTTCGTGAACAGCTGGAAGACATCTGGGGCCGCTGGTCGGAGGACAGGGGGATTGTCTAGCCGGAGGTGGGTGCGCGGGGGATTGATCCTTGTTCTGCTGATGGCGGGACTGCTCCTTGCGGCGTTTTTTCTGGTGAGGGTCGCGTTCCCCTTTCCATACCGGGACATCATCTGCCGAACGGCCGCAGACCATGATCTGAGTCCCCACCTGGTGGCGGCGCTAATCCGCGAGGAGAGCCGCTTCAGGACCGGGGCAGTCTCTGAACGGGGAGCCAGGGGGCTGATGCAGCTGATGCCGGTCACTGCCGAGTGGGTCGCCGGCGAGATGGGCATGGATTTTGGACGGATCGATATTCACGATCCTGAGACCAATGTGGCCCTGGGGACCTGGTACCTTGCGCACCTGGTAGACCGCTTTCATTCGGTACCCCTTGCGGTGGCAGCCTACAACGGGGGAATGGACCGGGTGAGCCGCTGGATGCAACAGGGAATCTGGACTGGCTGCCTGGACGATCTGGATCGCATCCCCACTGAAGAGACGCGGGTATTTGTCAGGAAGGTCCTGACCAGCTATGGGGTTTACCGCCAGTTATACAGGAAAGTAACAGTTGAGAGGGAGTGAAGGATGTGACGGGGGACGACAGGGAAAGGGACGATGAGAAGCGGAGAAGATCTCCGGAGGAGGTGCTGAGGGATCGCGGGGTGTACCAGCTGCCCGACATCCCGCAGCTGGAGGAACCGGCGGGAGCGAACGAGCCGGTGGAATTCGACTGGCGGGACGTCCTGGCTTTCATCATCGCATCGTACCAGATCATCTTTCCTTTCCTGGGCCTGGTCTTTGCCGTGTTCCTGGTGATCTGGGGGATACTCTGGCTCATGTCCATGTGAGCTTGCCTCTTGATCCCTTCAGGGTCCCTGTGCTACAATTTCTGCAGATGAAGACATGCCGAAGTGGTGGAACTGGCAGACACGCGGTGTTCAGGGCGCCGTGGGCTTACGCCCGTGTGGGTTCGAATCCCACCTTCGGCACCAGGTCTGTCCGATCGCCGGGCTCCCTACGCGAGCATCGGCGAGTTTTTTTGCCCGCGATGCGGGGGCCCGAAGGCCGCAGGTCCTGACGCTGGCCTGCCCCAGAAGACTCGGGGGGCAGCAGGGGCACCCGAGCGCCGGAAGCCTCGACAGGAGATGCCTGTGCTGATCGGATCTGCGAGAGACAGTTTTCTTATGTCCGCGGGGATGTCACCCGCCGGCTTCCCGGTTCGCTTGTTGGCCCATACCCCCTTTAGTATAATGATATCGATTGTCATGGGCTCCTCACTGAAGGGAGGTCTTCCGTTGTCAGTGCCAGATGACGAGGGATCTGATAAAGCTTCTGACACAATCGGTGAGGACGCCTGCGTCCTGACCGAGATTATCTGTGGAATGGATGGGGTTTCAGAGGGTGGTGTGGTGAGGATTTCCAACGAGGTGCTCGCCATCATTGCCGGCATTGCCACCGGCGAAATCGAGGGCGTGACGGGTATGGCGGGCAGTCTCGTGGAGAGCATTTCCGAGCGATTTGGTCGCCACGATCTCAGCCGGGGGGTCAAGGTTGAGACCCAGGACGATGAAGTCAGTGTCGACGTGTTTGTCAACGTGGAATACGGATGCAGGATTCCCGAGGTCGCCCGCTCGGTTCAGACCAACGTCAAAGAGGCCATAGAGAACATGACCGATCTGCAGGTGAAGGCTGTCAACATCCACATCCAGGAAGTGGTCTTCTCTCCCTGCGGCGAGGAGGACGATGTGCGATGACGGGTGCATGCCGGCGCGAATCCAGCGGCCTGTCCCCACTGCTGAAGGGCTTTCTCTGGGGCGGGCTTCTGACCCTGGGCGTTTCCTTTTTCCTGAGCGGTTACTCGCGGCGCCGGGCCGTCCTGATCGGTGAGACAGACCTGGGAGAGATCAGGATATCCCGCGAGGCCATGCAGGAGCTGATTGTAGTATATTGCCAGCAGGTAGAGGGCATATCCGATGTCCGCGCCAGGGCAATGAAAAGAGGTGCGAGAACGGTCATAGACCTGCACATAGCCGTGGCGGGTGGGATGAATGCTGCCTCCGTAGTCGGCCAGCTGGTGAGTGCCCTCTATGAGAGGATGGAAGACGTGCTCCGGTTGGGTCCGACAGATATGACCGTAGTTCTCAGCCAAATTCGAGTATCCTGAAGGAGCTGCCTGCACCAGACCATGTCGAGAAGAAGGGCGAGGATATCGGCTCTTGAAACGTTGTTCGAGATTGAGTCGCGCGGGTCAGAGGTCCTGACCCCGGATTCGATGACCAGTGCCTGTCATGAGGCTCTGCAGTGTAATGGCGTTGCTGTCGGCGAGTACCGCGACTTTGCCGGGTGCCTGGTGTTCGGGACCTGGGAGCACAGGGCAGAGTACGACCGGGACATTGCCGGCAGTTCGCGCAAATGGTCACTGCACCGTATCGGAAGGGTGGAGGCGTCCATCATGCGCATGGCACTGCACGAGATGAGGCGCATGTCCACGCCGCCGAGTGTGGCGATCAATGAGGCCGTTGAGCTCACCAAGCGCTATGCGCCTGAGCGGGCTGCGTCTTTCGTCAATGGTATTCTGGGTTCGCTCGTGACAGACATCAGGGAAGAGGAGAGAGACGATTTGGGAGGAAGAGGTGAGAGGAACTGATGTATCGTATTCTGAAGAAGCGTGATCTGACTCCGGTCACCAAGCTGTTCGTAGTGGATGCTCCCATGGTAACAAGACACGTGCAGCCGGGGCACTTCGTCATCGTTCGGACGGGCGAGCAGGGTGAGCGCATACCCCTGACGGTGGCTGACTATGATCGCGACGAGGGCACCATCACCATCGTTGTGCAGGAGGTGGGGAAGACCTCTGCCGAGATCAACCGGATGGGGGAGGGCGATGCGTTCTCTGATTTCGTGGGTCCTCTGGGGAAGAAGGCACCCATACCGGAATCCGGTCGCGTCGTCTGCATTGGGGGCGGGTTTGGGATCGCCCCTGCGTACCCCATCGCCAAGGAGCTCAGGGATCGCGAAGATGTCGAGATGACCTCCATCATTGGCGCCAGGACCGCCGATCTGCTCATCCTCGTTGAGGAGATGCAGGCCGTCAACGAGGATCTGCGGATAGCCACCGATGACGGATCGCGGGGCTACCACGGTTTTGTGACTGGCATCCTGCAGGAGATGATCGATTCCGAAGAACAGATCGACGAGATCATTGCCATTGGCCCGATGCCAATGATGCGGGCGACTGCCGAGGTGACCAGGCCCTATGGCATAAAGACATGGGTGAGTCTGGATCCCATAATGGTGGACGGCACCGGCATGTGCGGCGCCTGCCGGGTCACCATCAATGGTGAGTTGAAGTTTGCCTGTGTGGACGGGCCCTTCTTCGATGCCCATGCAGTGGATTTCAACGAGAGCACCAAGAGGGTGAAGATGTACGTTGAGGAAGAGGAGATCGCGTACAGCCGATTCCAGGAAGATCACGAGTGCAGGCGCGGAGGTGCGATCAATGGCTAAGAACAAGGACGATCGTTGGGTCAAGACACCCATGCGGGAACAGCCCGCCGAGGAGCGGGTGGACAACTTCGATGAGGTTCCCCTTGGCTACACTGAGGAAGAGATGATGCGAGAGGCCGAGCGCTGCCTGTCCTGTAAGGTGCCCTTCTGTGAGAAGGGGTGCCCGGTGGATGTTCCCATAAAGGATTTCATCAGTGAGCTCAAGGAGGGCAATGTGGGAGAGGCGGCCAGGATCATCAAGTCCACCAACAGTCTGCCCGCCATATGCGGACGGGTCTGCCCGCAGGAGGAACAGTGTGAGGTGGACTGCGTCGTCGGTCGCCGGGGCGAGGCCATCGCCATCGGCCGGCTCGAGAGGTATGCAGCGGACTGGGCCATGGAGAATGAGCCCGATGCTGTGAAGGCTCCCGAATCCAACGGTCACAAGGTGGCGGTGGTGGGTGCGGGTCCGGCCGGGCTGACGGCCGCCGGAGATCTCGGCCGGATGGGCTACGATGTCACGGTGTACGAGGCCCTGCACGTGCCCGGCGGCGTCCTGATGTACGGCATCCCCGAGTTCCGCCTTCCCAAGGCCCTGGTCCAGGAGGAGATCGGCAATCTCAGGGACATGGGCGTGACCGTTGAGACCAACGTCATCATCGGCAAGACCATCACCGTCGATGAACTCTTTGATGACCTGGGCTTTGAGGCGGTCTTCGTCGGCGCCGGCGCTGGTCTTCCCATGTTTGTCGGTATTGAAGGTGAGAATCTACTGGGGGTATACTCGGCCAATGAGTATCTGACCCGCCTGAACCTGATGAAGGCCTACATGTTCCCCGAGCAGGATACGCCGGTCAAGGTCGGACGCAGTGTGGCAGTGATCGGTGCCGGCAACACGGCCATGGATGCGGCCCGCACCTCCCTGCGCAGCGGTGCAGAGGAGGTTCACATCGTCTATCGCCGCACCGAGAGTGAGATGACGGCGCGGGTGGAAGAGTACCACCATGCCATTGATGAGGGTGTCCAGTTCCACTGGCTCACCAACCCGGTAGAGTTTCTGGGTGACGACGACGGCTGGCTTCGCGGCATGACGTGCATCAAGATGGAATTGGGTGAGCCCGATGCATCGGGCAGGCCCCGTCCAGTTCCAGTGGAGGGGTCCGAATTTGAAATGGAAGTGAACACGGCCATCCTTGCCCTCGGGACCAGTCCCAACCCCATCGTACCCAGCACCACACCCGGCCTTGAGACCCATTCCTGGGGAGGGATCATCGCCGACGAGGAGACTGGTGCCACCAGCCGGGAGGCCATCTTTGCCGGTGGTGACGTGGTGACCGGGGCGGCGACAGTCATTCTGGCCATGGGTGCGGGTAAGAAGGCTGCAACGGCCATCGACGAGTACATCCGCAACCGCGCAGAGCAGGAAGGTTGACCGAGGGGCCTCAGGCTCCTTTCGAGTTTTTCCCGAATTAGGAGGGAAACCCATGGCGGCAGAGATCATCAATGGGAACAAGATCGCAAAGCAGGTGAGGTCAGAGCTCAAGACCGAGGTGGACCAGTTGAAGGAGGAGCATGGGGTTACTCCCGGACTGACAGTGGTGCTGGTGGGGGAGGATCCGGCCTCAAAGGTGTATGTGCGCAACAAGCACCGCGCCTGCGAGCGGGTGGGCATAGCGTCCAACGTCATACGCCTGCCCGAGGACAGTTCTCACGCACAGGTCATGGAAACGGTGCGGGAACTAAACGCAAATCCCGACGTGCACGGCATTTTGGTGCAGCTGCCGACTCCGGAGCAGATCGATGACGAGGAGATCATAAATACCATAGACCCCGACAAGGATGTCGACGGCTTCCACCCGGTGAACATGGGCAAACTGCTGTCGGGCCAGCCCGAACTGGTGCCCTGCACCCCCACAGGGGTCATGTATATGCTGGATACCCTGGGGATCGATCTGACCGGCAAGGAAGCAGTCATCGTGGGCAGGAGCAACATAGTCGGCAAACCCCAGGCCCTGCTGTTGATGTACCGGCACTGCACCATCACCATCTGTCATTCCCGCACGACGGATCTGGCGGCTCACACGTCCAGGGCGGACATCCTGGTGGCTGCAACGGGCGTGCCGAAGATGATCACGGCGGACATGGTGAAGCCGGGTGCCGTGGTGATGGATGTGGGGATCAGCCGCCTGGACGACGGGTCGCTGGTCGGAGATGTTGACTTCGAGGCTGTCAGCGAAGTCGCGGGCGCCATCACCCCGGTACCCGGGGGCGTTGGGCCCATGACCATTGCCATGCTTCTGAAGAACGCGGTCAGGGCCGCCAGAAAGACGGTTGCCGGGTGAGGGATTGACAGAGGAGGAGGTACCAGTGCCCGACGAGCTGCGCATCTGGAGCGTCTCGGACATCACGGCGGAGATTCGCGATACCCTCTACCAGAACCCCGAGCTGCGTGCTCTGTGGATACAGGGGGAGGTGTCCAACCTGAGCGAACCGGCCTCCGGGCACTGCTACTTCACCCTCAAGGATGATGCCTCCGCTCTCAGGTGCGTCATGTTCCGCAGCAACAGGCGATCGGTGCTGTTTGACCTTCGGAATGGGATGAACCTTCTCGCCTTTGGCCACATCGACATCTACGACCGGAGCGGGCAGTACCAGTTCTACGTTCGCGAGGCCGAACCCGCCGGCACTGGTGCCCTGCATCTGGCCTGGCAGCAGCTGCACGGGCGCCTGTCCGGGGAGGGGCTCTTCGATGAACAGCTGAAGCGATCCCTTCCCCTGTTTCCACGAAGGGTCGGGGTGGTGACCTCGGCGAGAAGTGCAGCCTTTGAGGACATCGTGACGGTCATCCGCCGCCGCTGTCCCGGGCTGGACATTCTCCTCTGCCACGCGTCGGTGCAGGGAGATGCGGCTCCCGGCGAGCTGATCGCAGCGCTGGATCAGCTGAATCGCCTGGGGGATGTCGATGTCATCATCATCGGACGGGGAGGGGGAAGCCTGGAGGACCTGTGGGCATTCAATGATGAGAACCTGGTCCGCGCAGTGCGGGCCTCGGAGATCCCCGTGGTTGCCGGGGTCGGCCATGAGACCGATGTGACCCTCTGTGACCTCGCTGCCGACGTGCGTGCTCCCACGCCCTCAGCGGCCGCGGAGATGGTGGCACCGGATGTCGGCAGGATCCGGGCGGAGCTGAACAGGATCAGTGATGTCATGATGATGCGGCTGCGGCGGATGGTTCGGGTTCGCCGCCAGAGGCTGCAGACCGTATCTTCGCGAAGACCCCTCACCCGTCCCGAGGACCTGGTCGACCGGCGCCGGCAGGACCTTGATGCCCTCATGATGCAGATGTGCCGGGCACAGGTGAGTCTTCTGCGGGACAGGAGGATGCGCCTTGACTCGCGCAGGGACAGGCTGAGGGCCCTCGATCCCGCCGGGGTGCTGGCCCGGGGCTACAGCATCGCTATGGGTCCAGATGGCCGGATCATTCGGGAGGCCTCGTCTCTGAGCCGGGGTGCGACGATCATTGTCAGGGTTCACCGCGGCGAACTGGACGCCGAGGTCCTGGAGGTGAGGGACCCCGGCGAGCGGTGAGCCTGGCCGGGCATTGTGCAGAACCTGGAGGGGTGAGCGATGGGGGATAACGGACAGGCATGTGAGAGGCATTCCTTTGAGGAGGCTCTCGGCCGTCTCGAGGCCATCGCGGGTGCTCTGGACGAGGGCAACCTGTCGCTGGGAGAATCGATCGAGCTCTTCGAGGAGGGGATGGACCTGGTGAAGCGGTGCCAGGAGATTCTGGACGCTGCCGACGGACGGATTGAGCAGCTGGTGGAGTTGAAGAATGGGACGGCAGAGCGGGCATGCCTGGATGAGGATGCAGTCGAATAGGATGGTGGGCGGGCAATGATGGGAAGGCCAGAAGCGAAGGCGAATTCTCGCCGACCGCGGTGTCTGGATGATCTGCGACCGCACATCGAGGGCGAATTGAACCGGTGGCTGGCGACCGAGGGTGAGATCCAACCCGTTCTGGCCAGGGCCATGCGCTACAGTGTCTTCAGCGGCGGCAAACGGGTCAGGCCCGTGTTGACCCTTCTGGCCTGCCGGGCGGTCTCGGGAGGGTTTGAGGCGGCCCTTCCGGCCGCCTGCGCGGTGGAGATGATTCACTCCTATTCCCTGATTCACGACGACCTGCCGTGCATGGACGATGATGATGTTCGCCGGGGAAAGCCGACCAGTCACCGGGTGTTCGGTGAGGCCCTCGCCGTTCTGGCCGGTGATGCCCTGCAGGCCCTCGCCTTTGAGATCCTCTCCGACGAGGGCACCGGCTACATCCCGGAACAGGCCCTGCGTATGACGGGTGAACTTGCCCGGGC
>PWUC01000190.1 GCA_003562655.1 Clostridia bacterium | reverse complement strand
GTTCAGCGCCCGGGGCTTCGGTGGATATGTTAAGAGCTTTGCTGAACCGGTGGTGTTCATATTCCCACTGAACGTGATCAGTGAGCTCGCTGCGCCTGTGTCCCTCGGCATGCGGTTGTTCGGCAACATCCTTGGTGGCAGCATAATCGTTGCCATGATATACAGTGTCGTTCCACTGGCGATTCCCCTTCCGTTTCACCTCTATTTTGACCTGTTTGTCGGTGCAGTACAGACCTTCATATTCGTCATGTTGACAATGGTGTTCATCAAGATGGCCATTGAGTAGAGCAGGCAGCGAAGGGAGTGGGTTGAATTGTTGATAGGTGTTGTTGCCATAGGAGCTGCCGGTCTGGCCGTGGGGCTGGCGGCAATCGGCCCCGGGATCGGCCAGGGGTTCGCTGCGGGCAAGGCGGTGGAGGCCGTCGGAAGACAGCCGGAGGCCCAGTCACAGATCATCACGACCATGCTGCTGGGTCAGGCAGTCGCTGAGACCACCGGCATCTACGGCCTGGTCATATCTCTGATTTTGATAGGGATCGCGCAGAACTTCATGTAGGAGAAGCGGGACGAGCTGAACAGCGGGGAGCGGTTGCCATTGACAGACATAACGTGGTCCTTGCTGATACATATGGCCACTTTCCTGGTTTTCTTTCTCGTTTTTCGCCGCGTGTTTTTCCGTCCTCTCCTGCGTCTACTGGAGGAGCGAGAGGACACCATCAGCACCCTTCTTGAGGAGGCCGAGGATCGCAGGGAGATGGCGGTGGAGATCGAAGAGCGGTGTGCTACCCGTCTGCAGGAGGCCCGAGAGGATGCCTCTCAGATTCTCAAGCAGGGAGAGCGCGAGGCCCAGAAGAAGTACGATGAGATCCTGTCCCGGGCGCGGCAGCAGGGTGATCAACTCCTCGCCGAGGCCAGGGAGGCGATTGGGGCTGAGAAGGCCCGGGCCCTGGTAGAATTTGAGGATGAGGCCGTCAATCTGGCCTCTACCCTTGCGACGAAGGTGTTGCAGAGGGAGATGGATAGCCGGGAGCGAGATGAGCTGAAGTCCGCTGTGTTGGAGGCAGTTCGGCAGAAGAATGACTGACTGCCCGGAGGCCCGATCCTGTTCGGGGGCGGCGGTGTTCCCCCGGCAGGATCCTTTTCTTGACTGTTGTCACAGCGAGCGTGGGCCTTCGCTTTCGGGATGGTCACGCCTCCCGACAGGTCGTCCAGGGCCCGGCGGTTCTGTTCAGCCATGTCGTGGGCTGCGAGCGGGCAGACGCGGAACTGGAATCGTTGCAGGGGGAGATTGGAGGAGGACGCAATGAGTTCGGAGCTGGAACGGGTGAGCATCTTTATAGACGGGGCCAATATGACGTATGCACAGAAGAAATTGGGATGGCAGATTGATTTTCAAAAGACCGTTGAATACTTCTCTTCAGGTAAGAACCTGATAAACGCCTTTTACTACGCAAGAGACCCTCAGGACATCGATGAAAAGCGTTTCTACGGGTTCCTCACCTGGACGGGGTACACGGTTCGCACCAAACCGGTCAAGGTGTGGACGGATCCCAGTACCTCGGAGTCCAGCTACAAGTGCAACCTGGACATCGAGATGGTAGTTGACATGTTCAACACCTCATCAATCTATGATGTTGCAATCATATTCACCGGGGATGGGGATTTCGGCCGCGCAGTGGAACTGCTGCGGTCCAAGGGCAAGCGCATCGTAGCCTGTTCCACCCAGGACATGATCTCCTACGAACTGGCCAATGCCGTTGACAGGTACGTGGATCTGAGTACGACCAGACAGCACATTGAGCGCAACCTCGAGAAAAATGCCAGTGATTGAGGGTGTCCGGGGCGAGGGGGGTGCTCCCGGCACCTCCCTTTTCCCCGGGACCCGCTGAGGCCTGTCCTTGATCTTTGCGATGGGAGCGCCTGCGGGGTGAACTCCTCCGGCAGCTTTCGTCCCTGCGCTGCACAGGATGAGGCGGCACGGGGGCGGGGGAGGCCCCCATGCCTGGGGGTACTACCTGCGTCCGGCGGCCATCAGGGCGTTTGCCTGGTGCGCGGGCTGGACGGAGTTGGTCCTGTGGGAGCGGGCATTGTAGAGGTACAGGCAAAAATGTCCCGGGTAGTTGTTGTTGTGGATGCTCTGAACGTCGTGGGGCATCCCCGCCATCGAGGCCGCAAACACCCTGCCTCTGACCTTCAGCAGGATTGGGCGTGCATCCCAGCTCCACCCACCTCCGTATGTTTCTCTCATGATGGCAGTATCCCTCGCGGTCAGTGGCTCAGAATCGGCGTGGTTTGACCCGCCCAGTCGCTTGATGGAGAATTCTCTTGCCGTGTACAGATCGACCACCGTTGCCACGGTGCCCGGGGGGAAGTACCATCGGGCCCACTGCCAGTCGAGGAGCTCACCATGCCCGGGGACCTGGGTGCCGCGAGGTCCGGTGACGGACACCGGCGAACTTCCCGGCGGTATGTACAGCAGCTGCCCCGGCATCAACAAGTCGCTGCTGAGCTGGTTGGTCGCCCAGATGGCACCGCTGGTGGTGCCGAACCGCACGGCGATGCCGCTGAGCACGTCACCCGGCCGGACCCGGTATTCGGTGGCGGCAGTCGCTGCGGCCTGGGCTGCGGTGGCCGCAGGCGGGTCTGAACGGGGGATGCGAAGGATCTGGTTGACTCTCAGCTGATCTCCCACCAGGGGGTTGACGCTGCGAATGGCCGCCACGCTGACCCCGTACCGTCGCGCCATGAGGTGCAGGGTGTCGCCTGGCTGGACCCAGGCCGGACGCTCGCTGCTGTCGGCCGCAGGAACCCAGAGAAGCTGCCCCGGGTATATGACGGAGCTGTCCTCCAGGTTGTTCGCAGTCTGTATGGAGGCTGTGCTGCGTCCGAGACGCCGGGATATCAGGTACAGGGTGTCACCCGATCGGACCCGATAGGGAAAGGCGTTGTCCCTGACCCGGGTGGTGACATACAGGACCTGTCCCGGAACGAGCGTTCCCAGGCCGGGGTTGTCCCCCTGAAGCTGGGCCTGCGATATATGGAAGCGGTGGCTGATCAGCCACAGGCTGTCCCCGGGCTGAGCGCGGTAGGTGATGACCGCGCGGTATTCCGGCTCCGCGGCGAGGCCGGGACTCGCCGGTCCTGTGCCCAGAATGAGGAGGCTCAGGATCAACGCGCCCGGGACCAGTAGACGTTTCCTTGATCTCATCATGTAGTGTCTCAACGATGCTCCCTCCTAAATGGCTGAGGCTGGTTGAATAGCCGAAGTTTTGACACTCTCTAGGGATTCTAAGCGAATCTGCCATTCCCTTTTGGTAATATGGCCCAGGTGCGGGGACAGGGTGCCCCGTGAGATGGGCCGGAGAGGGAGCGGCAGGGGGTGTGCAGGGCTGCAGATCCGCCTGCGGGCGCTGGCTTACGGGGGCGAAAGCACCGCCTCGTGCAGAAATCTGGCCACCCCGTCCCGGTTGTTGCTGGCGGCGACTCGATCGGCCGCGGCCTTGATGTCCGCGGCCGCGTTGTCCATCGCCACTGCCGTTCCGGCCACCTCGAACATGGGCAGGTCGTTGTAGTTGTCGCCAAAGGCGATGATGTCGCCGGCGGCGACCTTCAGATGGCGGGCGAGGACCTTCAGGCCGGAGCCCTTGTTGCAGCCCGGGGCGACAGCCTGGAGCCAGTTGATCTCGGCATATGAATCCCAGGTTATGGTGGAGGAGCTCTGAAGGCCCAGCCTCCTGCTGAGCTCTTCGAGCGAGTCCCTCGCGCCCATGGTGGATATCTTGACCGGGCTCCACCGGAGCGGACGGGGCATTGGGTCCAGGGCTCGGGCCTCGGACCCGACCGCCTGAATGTACATCTCGGCCGGCGCGAACCCCGGGTGGAGCCTGTAGTGGACGTCGGGACCGTCGAGGGTGAGCCGGTGAAGGAACACGGGGTGGCCGGCGGAGAAGAACCCATCAGCGATGGTGATGGCCCGGTCAGCCGGGATGGTCTCAGAGTGGAGCAGGTCTCCGGACGGTGCGCTGAGTACAACGGCGCCGTCATTGGCCACTACCGGGATGTCCTGATCGATCATCCGGGCGACCTCGATGCTGCTTCTGAGCCGCCGCCCGGTCACCAGGGCCACTGAGATTCCCCGGTCAATGCACTGACGGAGGGCTGCGAGGGTGAGGTCTGTGATCTGGGCGTCATCGTTGAGCAGGGTCCCGTCAATGTCGCAGGCCACCATGCGATGCTCCATAGGATCGTACCTCCCCTGAGCGTCTGTGCTCGCTTCATCAGGATTCTGCACTCCACCATGGATCTCCTGCACGCATTGCGCACAAATGGCTCTCCCTGATATGTTTGTGCTTGAGAGAAGGGCCGGGAAGGCCGCTCAGGGTCCTCTCGCTGATGCAGCGTCCTGCAGGACAACGATGCAGTGCTCATGAGGAGGAACCGGACTGCATGCAGAACAGCAGCTCAAAGAGGATGCACAGTACATAATTGAGACGGTGCTCGACGTCCACCCCGACCCAGCCCGTCGGGCCGGTCGGGGGGCCCTTGAGCGGGCCCGGGGGCGCTTCCTGTCGGAGGCCCCCTCCTGTGAGGGGCGAGATCAGTTCTACAGAGCGGCCCAACGGTTCATTGTGACTGTAGGTGATGCCCACACCGCGGTGCTCAGGGGATCGGAGAGCGAGCGCGGCCTCCCGATTGAGGTGGAGCTGGTGGCCGGACAGGTCGTGGTGCGGGCAGTGGCCCGGGACCCGGCGGGCGGCGCAGGCCTGGACACCGGAGACGTGCTGTTGTTCGCCAATGGCCAGGAGGTCAGCCGGTTGTTGACCCGCGAGCTGGCGCTGACCCCCTTCAATCATGCAGACTGGGGCATGCGCGAGGCAGCTGCCCGGCTATTCGACTCCCTGGAGGGTGGATCTGTCCTTCTGACTGCAGCCGGGGGCGATGGCGAGGTGGTCTCAGAGGAGGTGCCTTTCCTGGAGGGTGCCGAGCTGGCCGCCTGGCGCACCCGGCGGATGGTGGAGGCGGCAGCTGGGAGCATATTTCAGTACGTGGAGCCCGAGACGAAAATGGGCTACCTGAAATACGGCGCCTGCTTTGATCGCACGACGCCCATGGCAGTGTCGCGGGTCCAGAAGCTCGGGCTGTCACCGGAGTTCCTTCCGGATCTTTTCGGGATCTGTCGGGATCTGTTCGAAGGGATGGACCGCGAGGGCATCAGGCGCCTGGTTGTGGATCTTCGCGGCAATGGGGGTGGCGACTCATCCCTCGCCCACAACCTCCTGAACTACCTGGCCCGCGGGACGCTGAAGACCTATGGCCAGAGGGTCAGGGTCTCCGCGACCCTGCAGCGGTACATGACGGAGAACCGCCGGATGTATCCTGAGTACCATCAGGGACACATCGACCGCCTTCTCGCGGCGGAGCCCGGTTCGGTCCTCGAACAGGAGGCGGCAGACCTGCACTATCCGTACGCGGGGCCGGGCACCGGGGTTGATCTTGCCCCCTTCCCCGGGGAGGTCTGGGTCCTGCTGGATGCCGGAACCTTCAGCTCCGGAGAGTGGCTGGCCGTTCAGCTGAGGGACAACGGACTGGCCACCTTTGCCGGCGAACCCTCGGGTGGCGGCGGCGACTGTCCCGGCGATACCCTGGTCTTTGAGTCTCCGAATCTGAAGCTGGCATTCAGCGTCTCCTACAAGCTCTTCCGCCGGCCCGGACGGGAGGCGGCGCGCCTGCCAGCGGTGGTGCCGGACTTCCACGTGCCCGCGACCCTCGCTGCATACCGTTTGGGGAGGGACCCGGCCCTCGACTGGCTCCGTGCCAGATGGCAGGGCGAGGGGGCGGGCGGAGCGGTTGGTGGTGCCGGCCCTGGGGGGAGGGGCCTTTCCGGGGGGACCGGCGTTTTTAGGCAGTTCGAGATGTGTGCGGACACGGGCGGAGACGTGCCGTTTCAGGCGAAGGGGACAGGAGCTGATCCTGAGGACGGAGGCGTGCGGGAGTGAACTACCGAGAGTCGGTGTCCTATTTATATGGTCTGGGTAAGTTTGGCAGCCGGCCGGGCCTGGGGCGCATCACGCGCCTTCTGAAGGGGCTGGGCGAGCCGCATCTGGATCTGAACGTCATCCATGTTGCCGGCACCAACGGCAAGGGATCAACCTGCTGCTACATCGGCGAGGTCCTGGGGGCGGCCGGGTACCGGGCCGGTCTGTATTCCTCACCCCACCTTCAGAGCGTCCGCGAACGGATCCGTGTCAACGGCCATCTGATCGACAGGGAGGCCTTCGCCGAGATCATCACGGAGGTGAAGGGGGTTGTGGATGAGCAGGTTCAGTCCGGGGAGGAACATGCCACCTATTTCGAGATTCTGACCGCGGCGATGTATGGGCATTTTGCCCGGGTCGGGGTCGATTTCGTTGTACAGGAGACGGGATTGGGAGGCAGGTTCGATGCCACGAATGTGGTGCCGGCGCCGCTCGTGGCCGTCATCAGCAACATAGATCTGGATCACACAGAGGTTCTGGGCGAAACCGTTGCGGAGATTGCCCGGGAGAAGGCGGGGATTCTGAAGGCGGGGAGCCGCGCTGTTGCCTCGATCAGCTGCCCCGAGTCCCTCGAGGTCCTGGATGATGTCAGCAGGCAGAGAGGGGTTCCGCTGTCGGTGGTGCGGGAGGATGGGACAGGTCGTCCACGTTTCCACCTGCGTGATGTTTACCAGGACGGCGCCACCTTTTCCTACTGCGGGAAGCAGTGGCGGATCGACGGGTTGGCCATCTCCATGGCGGGCCGGCACCAGGTGGAAAACGCCGCCCTGGCAGTGGCGTCGCTGGAGGAGCTGTGTCTCAGCGCGGCCGCAGAGGTCAGCAGCGAGCACATCCGGGTGGGAGTCGGCAGGGCGAAGTGGCCGGGCCGGCTGGAGAAAGTGATGGAGTCGCCGCGCGTCCTGCTGGATGGGGCTCACAACCCGAACGGCGCCCGGGTGCTGGCGAGCACCCTCGATCAGCTCTACCGGGGCCGCAGGATCCATGGGGTGATGGGCATGTTGTCAGACCGGGATCCCGATGCGATGCTGAAGAGCATGGGGCCGGTGCTGAGCGGGACGGTGGTCGTGACCCGTACGCCGGTTCTCAGGAGTTGGGACGTCGACTCCCTGGCCGAGGCGGCACGACGCAACCTGTCGCCCCGGTGTGAGATACTGGGCCGTGGGGACGTCGGTGAGGCTGTGGATCTGTGCCTGGACCGGGCCGATCCCGAGGATGTGGTCGTGATATGGGGAAGCCTGTACCTGGTGGGCGCTGCCAGGGAGAAGTGGCACCGGCTGGAGTGAGCGGCCAGGGGCAGGCAGCGAGAGACGAGTGATCTGGGGGGATCAGCAGTTGAGAGCGTGGATGTTGTATGAGCCGGGGGAGATTGAATCCCGCCCCCTGGTGCTGCGGGAGGCTCCTGAGCCCCGTCCCGGACGGGGCGAGATCAGGATGCGGGTTGAATACTGCGGCGTATGTCGGACCGATCTTCACATTGCCGAGGGCGAACTGGTTCCCGGTGCGTATCCCGTGATCCCCGGGCATCAGATCGTGGGGATCGTCGACGGGGTGGGAGCGGATGTGGACGGAAGCCTCCTGGGAACCCGACGGGGAGCTTACTGGCTTCACCGCTCCTGCGGCCAGTGTCAGTGGTGCAGACGGGGACTGGAGAACCTGTGCGAGGATTCGCTGTTCACCGGCTTCGATGCTGCGGGGGGTTTTGCCGAAAAAGTGATCGCTGTTGCCGATTTTTCCGTTCCCATTCCGGAGGGTCTCGACCCGGGCGGCGCTGCGCCCCTGCTGTGTGCGGGCATCATCGGGTATCGTTCCCTCCGTCTGAGTGAGCTGGCGCCGGGCGAGCGGCTGGCCCTGTTCGGGTTCGGGGCCTCGGCCCACATCGTGATCCAGGTCGCCCGGCACTGGGACTGCGAGGTGGTCGTCTACACCCGGAGCGCCCACCACCAGCAGATGGCGGAGGCGATGGGAGCCATCTGGGTTGGCGAGGCGGGGAAGGAATCGGGCCCCCTGTGCGACCGGGCAATCACCTTTGCCCCGGCAGGCAGCATCGTTCCAGAGGCTCTGAAGGCCGTGCGGCCCGCAGGCACCGTGGCTCTGAATGCGGTGACCATGAGCGACATCCCCTCCTTCCCCTATGACCTGATCTACGGCGAGCGCACCCTTCGCAGCGTGGCCAACGTGACCCGGAAGGATGCGGCGGAGTTCATGCAGCTGGCGGGATCCATTCCCGTCCGCACCTCGGTCCAGCCCTTCGCCTTCTCCCGGTTGAACGAGGCCCTCATCGCCGTGAAGAACTCAGAGATCGACGGCGCTGCGGTACTGGACGCCGGCGATCTTCAGTGAGAAGGGATCCGCCGGCGAACCGGGTGGAGTCAGGCCCGGGCACCGGCCGCGGCAGTACCTCGTGCTCCGGTTTCATCTCGGCCCGTCCTGCAGATGAGCGCGGGTGGCCGATGCGACACCCTGGAGATGGGGAAGACGTGATCAACTGAATTTCAAATGGCAGCATCTGGTCGACGGGGTGCAGGGGCCGGTCCGTCTCCGGGCGCGGTGGTGGTCGGGGCCGATCCGGTGAGGGCCCGTGGGGCGTCCCTGTTTTCGCCCGACTGATGTTGAATGCTTGCCAGATCGGGGTGTTCGGGATGAGTATGCGTGTATCGGATGTGATCCGGATCGTCGCGGATGTGGCACCGGAAGAATACGCCGAGGAGTGGGATAACGTCGGACTCCAGGTG
>PWUC01000221.1 GCA_003562655.1 Clostridia bacterium | reverse complement strand
CCTCGCCGGCAGGACTGTGAAGTTTCACCGGGCGGCCGATCTGTGCAATGCCCTGTTGGAACTCTATTCGGCGGGCAAGGCGGGCAAACTGATCCGGGATATCGCCGACGCCGATCTATTCATACTGGACGAGGTAGGATACGTCCCCTTCAGCAAAGCGGCCGCGGAGATGTTGTTTTCGGTGATCTCGAACAGCTACGAAAACCAGAGCATCATCACCACCAGCAACCTGGAGTTTGGCCGGTGGAGCGAAATCTTCGGAGACGAACGTCTCACTGCGGCACTGATCGATCGCCTTGTTCATCACGCACACATTCTGACCTTTGCAGGACCGAGTTACCGGCTACGCCAAGCGTTGGCTCGTACTGATCACGATGAAGCCATTCTGGAGGATATTTCACTGACAAAAACGTGAAGAGAGCACCTTAACAACTGACGACTACAACCAGGATGCTATGCATTTTTACGTTGCCATTCTATGCACGCCGGGGTTGCCAAAAACAGGTGGGGATGGCTGATGCCTACACAGAGCAAAGGGCACAGCCGACGCTGCAGGAGCTGTCCTTCGATGAGCGCTTCGGCCTCCTGGTGGATCAGGAGTGGACCTACCGGCGCGATCGCCGGCAGGCCCGGCTCCTGAAGGGGGCCAAGCTGCGCCTGCAGGCCTGCATGGAGGATGTCGACTACCGACATCCCCGGGGCCTGAATCGGGCTGTGATGGCGGCTCTTTTCACCTGTGACTGGATCCGGGCCCGGCAGGTGGTGCTGATAATGGGTCCCACGGGTGCGGGCAAGACCTACATCGCCTGCGCCCTGGGCAACACCGCCTGCCGGCACGGTATCAGTGCTCGTTACTACCGTCTGCCCCGGCTGATCTCGGAGTTGGCTCTGGCACGAGCTGATGGGTCATTCCCCAAGCTTCTGACCCGACTGGCCAAGATCCAACTGCTGATCCTCGACGACTGGGGGATCACTCCCCTGGGTGGACAGGAGGCTCGGGATCTCCTGGAGGTCATCGATGACCGGGCAGGGATCCGTTCCACCATCGTCGCCAGCCAACTGCCCATCGAGCAGTGGCATCAGACCGTGGCGGACCCCACCATTGCCGATGCCATACTGGACCGACTGGTGCACAGGGCCCACAGAATCCAGCTGAAGGGGGAATCCATGAGGAAGGTGACGAATACCAACACTGATCAACCTGGCCCTGCAGATACCTCTGACTCTGACTGACGGGAGGCCCTTGCCTGGGGGTGGACGATCTCAGCAGAATGATGGACGACCTTTATCGGAACACATGGACGACCTTACCCCGGAATGCATGGACGACCTCAGCGGAATAGCCACATTGGAGGTACTTCGGCCCGACACATCCTCTCAGATGAACTCCGTGTTTCATCTCGTAGTATCCCATCGCCCCGTAAGCTTATCAGCGTCTGGCACGGGTGAAATGCAATAGTTTTGCCCTCGAGGTCATCCCTGGGAATCATGTGCAGCTGCATAAGATTATACAGATCCGCGCCAAGGCCTTACACACGGACACGTCCCCCGGCGTAATATCTGTGGGACCAAACGCTACTGCGCCGCCAAGATTCACAAAGCCACGATCGGCCCTCTCATGATAGCGGTCCAGGTTGTTCGACCTCAGCGGCGCACCTCGGGACAGGCGTGGGTAATACGGCCACATTGAGCGTGAGGATACGTCGGCACAAACACCTCATTACCGGGACTCCGACAGTCTTGAATCGAGGAGGACAAATCCTCGGCCGGAGTGTTTGCATACGATTGCCAACGCCTACTGCTAAGACTCAGAGGATGTCTCTTCGAGGGCTGACTGCAGGCCGCGCCAGGCCGACTCCAACCTGTCATTGAGAGACTTGAGAGCCTCATCGCTGACTTCAGCCATTGCGGATAGCTTATCTTCAGCCTCTTTGATCTCTTTCTGCATCTTCTCGATAAGGGTCTTCAACGTCAGCCGAGCATCGACACTTGCCTCTCTTGCTTGGGCGTCATACTTGTCCAGCTCGGCCTTCCATTGATCGAGTTGGGCTTCAAGTTGTTGACGGTGTAGCTCCCTATTTTCCATGAATCCGACCCCCTTTCTTTGACGTCCAAAGGATACTTGCTTGGAAAACTACAGCAGTAATCAAGGGTGTACAGGGGCTGCGAAAGCGTGACAGGCCTCCATCTATTACCTTCAGGCTAAATCATCTGTCAGTGAGGCCAAACGCAACCTTGACCGTTGCTCGATATTCCGTTATCTCCCCGTCTATAACCTTTGCGGTTGCATTGATGACCTCGACTCCGGTTATGTTATGAATGGTCTTGGAGGCATCCTCTAGGCAGTTCTTCACGGCGTCATCCCAACTGTTCGATGAGACGCCAATCAACTCCACTACTTTGACCACCGTCATTCGACTATACCTCCTTCAGCTAGTCTATCTCAGTGCAATCGAGCGCTCGAACGAATGGTGTGACTTGCGAAATGCGGAGCAGCATGCGCGCTCCAGTATGCTGGATGAAGATGGCGCCCATGTTGTTTTTGTTCGCGGATAATGAGTTGATTCCTGCTTCAGGTGTGTATTCAGGCGGGTTCGGGCGCTCTGTTCGACGATTTCTGATCAGTGACTACTGCCACCATGAATGCATGCAAGAGAAGCGCATGATGATGGGCGGGGTGAGAGTCCAACCACCAGGAGTGCGGTAGCAGGCTGGCGGTTTGGTCTGGAAACAAGGTTGGTCGAGGCGAAGCGTCGGGAGTCCCTAAGGGGCATTAACGGAGCCGCCCTCGTGTCCGTAGTCAGGGACGGACTCGTGATTGCTATGGTTGGTAACGCCCCAATATACACGGTTCTGAGACCGCAGCGGAGGCATCGGCTTCACGCGCCCTGTGACAAGGTCTGTCGAAGACACGCTGCGGCGCGGTCGTGGAGTGTTATTGGAGCGAATCGAGGAGATTGGTGCTGGCGGCGTGATCATAGAGTCTGAAGATCTCAAGCTGGTACGTACCGCCCCCCAGCCGGGTAGGCGGGTATGGATCCCCTCACATTGCCGAAAGGGTGAAAACCTGCTTGGCAGAGTATGCACTGGCGTAGCAGATCCCCGCCCTACCAGCACTCGTGCAATTCAGGCAGGAATAACACGGATAAAGGTAGAACAATTGTAATGGAGGTGGAGCTAGTGTTCAAAATCGATCGAGAACTGCTGAAACTCAAAGGTTTTGGACAGCTCAAGGCCTATGGCGATGAGTTGCTTGAGACCAATGATCTAGAAGATTATGAGATCTTTATCCGACAAGCAACCGAGGAAGAGAAGCAGTCCTTAACGCAGCTAGGGATGAATCCCATTGGCGCCGGTATTGAATATTTTGATGAGGAGAATAAACGATTCACGGTTTCGCATGGAGCTTTAGTCCCCGAGGTAGACCCACTGAACACAGCCAGGCATATAACAGAACGTATGCTACGCTATGTGACAGAGGGCAAGGCATCGCCGGTCCTTGATACGACAGAGGGCAAGTCGTCGGCCGTCCTTGATTCCGACATCGAGAAGTAGAAGGATGGTCAGCGGTTCCATCGTAGATGGCCGTTAGGACATTGCTCGAACTGGGGGGTTTCAACGAGCGACGATATGAGGTCTCGGCGCTGGACTCAGGAGTAAGAAAAACTGTCCTGGCCCAGTCGGGTTCTCATTCGGCGTCAGTTCGTTGATGCCCCCTCATTGTGTATTCTGCACCCTCATCGGCGATCTTGTGTGAGTATTTCGGGTGCCCTCTTCTTCAACTTGGCCCCTGCGGTACCTATGAGGCCCGTTCTCCGCACTTCAACATATGCGATTTGCGTCATTCCCTCCTCCCCGTCGAACAGGTCCGTTGATGCATACATCCGGGTCCACACCCAGACACCCCACAGCGCTCAGGCAGCGGTCGACAGGATGATGCCTGTCCGTGAGATGAGATGTAGATGTTGGCCCCTTACTGGGAATAACGCTCCGCCCCGGAGAGACAGAGGCACTCAGCGAAGAGTCAAGATCGCATGGCAACAACTGGCATATCCAGCGCCCTCAGCTTCGTTCATCACAGAGAGGGCAGCCGTGGCACTGCTTCAACCGTTCCAGAAAGATCTCCTCCAGGGAAGAAACCACCCCGGCGTGATCAGCTATCCCCAGGGGATCGTGCAGTATGATCCGCTGGGGCCGCAGCACGATAAGCCCGGTGATAAGAAGATCCGGATGATCCATGCCGCGCTCGCAATACCACCACCGGTATTCGTCCAGGAGGCGGTCCTGCAGCACCTCTCCGTCCTCATCGTACAGGCTCCAGCCGTCGTCCGGGTCGAAGACCACGTGCACCACGTCCCTGGAATTGACCTCGGGCAGGGAAAAATCGCGCAAGAGCTGGGTCCACTGCTCGTATTCCCTCGCCACCAGCACATCATTGACGGACTCCTCGACGTGCTGGTTCAGCGCGTTCACGTAGTCCTTGAGCCTGAAGGCCACGAAGCCCTCCAGGGAGAGGCGGTCGTTGGTCTTGAGATACCCGAAGAGCTGGTCGAGGATGAACCCCTTGCGCCGTATCTTGAGCCGGGTCATGCTGCCCCCGGGAGTCATCTCACCGTTGATCTGCTGCAGAACCTGCATCCTCTCTCCCGACTCGAGGAACCCGTACTGACGATCCAGGATGTCCCTGACGAGGGCCGGCTCCCACGAATTGATTATGGCGTCGGAGAGAACGTTGGCAACGCGGTAGAGAATCTCGTCGCGGCTATTGGCATCGAGGTCGCTGTCGAACACGAGTCGGATGAGGCTGATCTCCCCCTCCCGGGCCATCTCCACCACGACTCCGGAGTCTTCGGGGCCGCACCTAAGTATCTCGTTCTTCAAGCGACGGCGGATGTCCGTCGCGTGCTCGCCCTCATCTACCGATATCATCCTCGAGTCTGACATGAACACACCCCTCTGCAGCTATCATCGCATCCGTTTCATTATACTCAACGGACCCCCGTTTGCGTTGCAGTCACAATGAGCAACGCCCCCGGTACACACACACCGGGGGCACTCAAAACCTCGAGACGTATCCCTCTATCAACTGCCTCCCACGCGGCGTCCCTTGTAGTATCCGCAGCTGGGACAGACGTGGTGAGGCCGTCTCAACTCGTAGCAGCGCGGGCACTCCGTGAGAGGCGGTGCGGACGCCTTCCACTTCGAGCGGCGACGCTTGGTACGGGACTTGGAGTGTTTCTTCTTGGGGACAGCCATGTACTTCACCTACCTTCAGGATTTTTCGAGCATCCGGGGCGCTCAGCGCTCGGTGAGACTCTCCTTCAGCTTCTCGAGCTCCGCCAGGCGCGGATCCATTACATCTTCCTCACAATCACAGGTGGCCTCATTGAGGTCGATGCCGCATATGGGACAGAGCCCCGGGCACTCGGGATCGCACAGAATCTTCAACGGTATCGCCAGGATAATCTCCTCGCGGACCCGATCCGTGACGTCCAGCTGGTGATCCTCGGTCATCTCGGGGATGATACCTTCCGCCGGGAGGTCCTCATCATCGGATTCGGCCTGCGCCGCGGACGGTATCTCGACGGAGAAGGAAACGGGAATCGGCATCTCCGCCGTCTTCAAGCACCTGCTGCACTCTGTGGTGACGGTGATATCCCCCTCACCGGCCACATGCCATCCGTCGTCGGCTCGGTAAACATCGAAGCTCATGGTGGAGTGCTCATCCACCGAGATCTCCGAACCGTGCAGACGAAACGGGCATAGATCGACGACCAGATCACGGTGAATATGTCCGTAGAGCTCATTTCGTATGGACTCCACGGAGATCAGCATCTTCATGATTGTCACTCTCCCTGGGCCACCAAACCATTGTACATTCTGCCCCGTCACACTTCAAGGAACGAATCAAGCAACCCAACACAAAAGACGGGACTGACCCTGCTCTGCGAGCTGTCGCAGGAGGTCGACCGCCTCATCCACCGTGTCGACCGGTACGATCTTAATGTCCGCCCCGGCATCCAGGGCATCCTGGTAATTGCTTCGGGGAACCACGAACACATCCGCCCGCGCACGCTGGGCAGCCCACACCTTCAGGGCCACTCCACCCACGCGTCCGACCCTGCCCCTGGCGTCCACCGTCCCCGTGCAGGCCACCCGCAACCCTCCCAGCAGGTCGAGCTGAGGGGCCAGCTGGTTCATCAGGTCGAGGACGAAGGCCAGGCCTGCCGAGGGGCCCCCGATGCTGCCGGCGTCGATCTCTACCTCCCTGGGAAAATGGTAGTGGGGATTCCTGGTTATCACCCCGATGCCCACCAGGGTACGTTCCGCGTCGTCGGGCGAGGCCATGAGAGTGACTTCGATGTTGTGAATCTCGTCTCCCCGCTGGATGACCAGCTCGATCACGTCTCCGGGAGCATACCCACCCACCACGGACTGCAGGTCGTCGGTGATCCGAGTCTGGGTTCCCGCGGCACCGAGGATGAGGTCTCCGACCTGCAAAAGCGCCGACGCAGGGGCATCGGGACGCACCGAGACCACCTCCACTCCATCACCGTCTATGACCGCATCCATGCCCAGGAGGTTCATGGCGACGTACTTCGCTACATTCTGGCTCTCCTCCATCATCTGCCTGGTTCTCTCGAGGTAGTCGTCGAAATCCTCATCCTCGCGCAGGTAGAGGTCCTTCGGCCTGAGCTGGGCCCGGGGATAGACGAGTCCGAAAAGGGCCACGCCCAGACTGGCATCCTGGGTATACACGGTGGTGAGCATGACTTCCCCGGCCCCGGCTGCACCCTCCCCGTCGATGACCGTTACCATCGGCGACACCGGAAGAGCTGATCCGGGCATGCTCATGAGGTAGCCGCTCGGGACGTACCACATCAGCAGCACCAGTACGAGGAGAAACGCCGCCGTCCTGCCGTAGCGTACGAAGAACCATCTCACCCTGCGCATCGTGTCCCTCCTATTTCGTTGGGTTCTAAAACCGCACTACCCATCATTATACTATCAATGCTGATTGGGGGCGGTGAGATGGCAGATCTACCGCTGCGAGACAAGATCGCCACCCTTTTTCTGTGCGTCCTCGGCGTGCTGGTGGTTCTGAGCATGGTCCTGCAGCCCAGCATAGCCTACGAGGCTGCCGTCGAGGGGCTCGAGACCTGGTGGGGCATAGTATTCCCCGCCCTGCTTCCCTTCTTCATCGGATCCCAGATCCTCCTCGGCCTGGGCGTCGTGCACGCCATGGGAGTGATGCTGGAACCCATCATGAGGCCCCTCTTCAACGTACCCGGATGCGGCTCCTTCGTGCTGGCGATGGGACTGGCGTCGGGCTATCCCATAGGGGCGGTACTCACGGGGAACATGCGCAGGGACTCCATGCTCAATAAGTATGAGGGCGAACGCCTGGTGTCCGCGGCCAACACCGCTGATCCCCTGTTCATGTCCGGCGCCATCGCCGTCGGGATGTTCAACAACGTCACTCTCGCACCGCTGATAATGGCCGCTCACTACATATCCGCCCTGCTCAACGGCCTCATCGTTCGCTTCTACGCACCGCGCGCCCCGCGCACGAAGGCGCCCGAGGCGGGACACGAACCCGTGCCCGCCAGGGCGGTGAGGGCCATGTTCCGTGCCCGCGCCGAGGACGGGCGTCCCCTCGGAAGCCTCATGGGAGATGCCGTGCAGAAATCGATAAACACCCTCCTGATAATCGGCGGCTTCATCATCCTGTTGTCGGTGGTCATCAATGTCCTGGAGGCCGCGCCCCTGGCGGGGATCCTGGGGGCGGTGTTCTCATCGGCCCTGGCCGCCGTGGGTCTGTCCGGCGAACTGGCTCCGGCGGTTCTCCGGGGAACCTTCGAGATAACTCTCGGCTGCCAGGCCACCGCCTCATCGATGACCGTACCCCTGGCGGACCGCCTGATACTCACCGGGGCGGTCGTAGCGTGGAGCGGCCTCTCCGTTCACGCCCAGGTGGCCGCCCTGCTGCACGATACCGATATAAACGTGGTCCCTTACATGACCAGCCGCATGATCCACGGCTGCCTCGCCGGTGTGATCACCTGGCTCCTTCTCCCCTACGCACCCCAGCTGAGCACCGGCCTGGGAGGTGTGCTTCCCGTGCTGGCCCTGCCCTCACCGGCTGCCGGGATCCTGACCTGGGGACTGATGCTTAAAACGGCCGCCCGGCGGTTCGTCGCAGTCTGGGCACTGCTCACCGTCCTGGGGCTGGCTGCCTGCCTAGTTCGACCGGCGCGGAGATGAACCCTCCCCCTCTGAGGCTGCCGCTGCCGCCTCCCTGGCGGCGGCCCCCTCGGGTATGGAGGCGCGGAGGCCCTTTCTGCTGTCGGAGACGGTCCCCGATGCCTTCTCCAGGATCTCCTGCAGCTGGCGGAGCACGTCGTCGGCGTACCGGTGAGCCTCCACCCGTATCTTGCGCGCGGCCTCATCGGCGCGCTCCACGGTCTTGTGGGCCTCTTCCTCCGCCCGGGCCGTGATGTTCGATTCGGCGGTGAGCTCATCGGCGTAGGCCTTCGATTCCGCCACCATCCGCTCGGCCTCGGACCTCGCCTGCGACAACAGTCGCTCCCGTTCCTCGACTATGGACCTTGCCTGGGCCAGTTCGTCGGGCATGGCGGCGCGGAGCTCGTCCAGAAGGGAGTACATCTCCTGCTCGCTGATCACCACCCGGTCGCTGAGAGGGATGTGCATCCCGTCAGCCACCACCGCTTCCATCTCCTCGATGATGCTCCATAAGTCCTGTTTCATATCCCTTGCCTCCCGATGCGGAACAAGATGACCCTATTCAACCTCGCGCTTTCCGGCTGGCATTCGCTCCT
>PWUC01000032.1 GCA_003562655.1 Clostridia bacterium | reverse complement strand
TCTTAATCTCGCCGGTCTTACCATTGCATGATGCCCTTTCGCTCTCAAGTGTGCGTCTCGCTGCTTCGACCGCGTCAAACATCTCTGATCACTCTTTCTATCTCTATGGCAATCTATCTTTCTCCTGAAGACCAGGTCTCAACCAATCGGAGCGAGGCAGGGCCGCCCCCGACATGCGGATCCGCATCGGGCGATTCTGTGTCACTTCACAAATACACCCATTGCCCTTGCCCGTGTGCTGAGAAGTGCACTGCACACCCCGCATCCGTCGTCTGTCACTCTAATCTAACACGGGAGTTCTCTCCGCCGTTGTCTGTGCCGGGCAACCCATTGCAGGACGGATGAGTTGAGACCAGAGTACACAATTCGGACCATGGAGGACTGCCGGTGACCGCACACGGAACAACGGCAATCAGTCGGATGCCTCATTGCCTGGATCGGTTCCATGCAACCAGCGGGTTTCCCGCCTGATCGTCTCAGAAAACAGACCTCCCCGCTGATGCAGGTCGCGCCATTCCTCCTGTGTATAGACCAGGATATCTGCCGGAAGCGGCAGTTCTTCGGGAGCGCCGATCAGACGTCGATGGAAGGGACGTTCATCCTCCTCGACCAGGATGACGATGTCCAGGTCACTGCCGACTCCGGCGTCACCCCGACCGTAAGATCCAAAGAGACCAACCGACAGGACTGCCGATTGCGACTCTGCAAGACATGTGGCCCATCGTCTCACTTCCTCGAGTACTGCATCAGGATCAGGCCATTTTCTCACGGACGAATTCAAGGATCTCACTGGCATGGTCGATAGCCCCCTTGCTTTGCCAGGGACCGTAGTGCTCAGCTGGCGTCCCCTCAGTATGTCCATTAGGATACCGCGTGGGTATGTAGTAATTATCAAGAATGCGAGCCTGTTCCCTCAAATCCTCAGGAACTTCAAGGGGCAGGTCTCTCAGCAATCGGACGAGAACATGTCCCCAGGCTTCCTGGTGATTGTGAAGGTGGAGCGCCCTGATGGCTTTCTCCGCCGCCTGATGAGCGGCAAAGCAGGCCCACTCGTGATACCCACTGTCAGCACTGCTCTTTGCAAACTGAAAGTCTCGCCTGGCTTGCTCCATCCAGTCTCCAGCTCTTGATGGCACAGGTCAGCATCCTTTCTTCGTATCGCTTTACTCCAATTGTGCAGGACCTGAGGGACTATACATAGCGGCAAACCGGATTCTTCCATCGTCGCTGATACCATGACGACTGCCCTGCCAATCTCCCACACATCCGGCAGTTCATGAACATTGCCGAACCAACAAGCACCAACCGGTCATGCTGAAGAAGCCTTTGCAGGCCCGCAGCATATTGGGCCGTGACACGACTCGCTCCATCAACTGCTGCTCCTCTGCTCCGAGGGACGAATCTTCCGCTCGTGCCCGGGGATGCACTCGGCCCGCGCCCAGGCCCTTACGCATTCGCCGTCTCCCGGCGATCGGCTCCCTGGGGGTTTTCTGCTATCTCGGCGCATCGCTCGAACTCACGGACCCCATTCTCTCGTCCATGTTCAGCCCTTCCGTCAGGATTCGCCCTCGGAGGTTAGGCCAGGCCCGACGGGAGCTGCCTCTCTCGATTGGCAGTGCCTCAATGTCCCCACCATACCCAGAGAACCCCTCCTGCGTACCTCGACGTCTGCTGACTTCTGCCGCCTCAGCCCCATCTCCCCTGGTGACGGGGTCGGCAGGTCTCCCCAGGCAGGAATGAATACTTCGCCGCACACCCGCCCATACCGACGGACCTTCCGCCAAAATCGGGCTTCGCCTCGAGTCGAAGACTCGCCCAGAGTTCATGCTCCCCGGGTCGCGGTTTTGCCTCCGGCTTCCTTCAGATCCCGCATCACCGTGGGCACCCCTGCCTTCAGCTGCGGGTTCAACGTGGCCACTGCCCACCAGGAACTCTCACCCCCAGGAGTTCGCCCATGCCGGACACAGGACACCCCCGGCCCGCCAGTCCTCCCCCCGGGCCCTCAATCACGGAAGCGGCGGAGAAATCCCCGTCATGGTCAGTGTGCACCGCTCATCGCCGGACACGAAGGTTCCGAGCACCAGGGAAAAATCTCCCCCCGGCACCTGATCCCATTCCAGGTCGATCCACCAGGTTCCCGCGGTGAGAGGCCAGATGCCGTCATCAGCCGGGAGCATGTCCGTCCACAGGAGCCTGCTGGGCCGGGCTGAAGTTCCCTGATCATCGGACCACATCGCGGCAGCCAGAAGCGACCGCAGGGACATCTGCAGGTTCTGTCCGGCAATCTGCAGCATGATCAGGGTCCGCATGGTGCCCTCGGGCGTCCTCCGGACCCAGACTGCGTCTGCGAGGACCCTGGCCTGTCCAGCCCCTGGTGCGGGAAAGCGGGGCAGGGCGATCATGGCCGCTCCGGGGGAAAAGCTCCGGTCGGGACGTTCCAGATAGCGACCGTGATCCAGGTAGTACAGCAGGAAGGGAGTCGGAGCCACGCGCCACCCCTCACCATCATGGCCCCACACACAAAGCACCTGCCGCTCCCAGTCGGTCTCAGCTACCCCCAGCCCCTCACTGATCCGGGTCTGCACCACCCGGGCCGACGCACCGGGGAAGAGAAACTCGCTGTAGGCTATCCTCGGATCCAGATAACCGGACAGGGAACCGACCTCTCCCCCCCGGAGTGCGAACTCATCGTCCATGAGCTCCTCCACCCGCTCCCAGTCACCCCTTCTCCGGGCAGTCTGGAAGTTGTGGGCCGCCTGCGTGTACTCTGGGTCGGGAGTGAATGTCACCCACACCGTGCCGATTACGATGACCGCCAGGATCAGCGCCGGGACCCAGCGGCGGAGCAACCCGGACAGATTCTGCGAAACCGAAGCATCCTTGAGTTTGGATTTGTCGTCGGTCAACTCGAGGCCCCCTAACAATTATGTATCCTTCGCCAGCCAGAGCATCCGCTCCTCCTCACTACCTGTCACACTCTCGCATACAATACTTGTGAATTATGTCAAGTGGAAACTGCGTCTGAAAGGATGAACGACATGTACGGTCAGAGAACACGTCCTCACCGGGCCGCAGTCCGCGGCGGCGAGAAAGCACCCCCGCTGTACTGCCCGCCGTGGCTGCAGCTGGCCATGGCCTATGTGCCCTATCAGCCCCTGCACCCGGCCAAGATGTCTGCAGAGAAGGCACTGAGGAAGGGAACCCTCTTTCCCGACCTGTATCGCCCGTACGAGCCCCGCTACAGACACCACCATCCATACGCCGTGAGGAGGAGTGCCGATGCATAAGGTCGATCCCCGGCGGTGCAGGATGCTCTATGAGATCAGCGCCCTGGACTTCGCCGTCCTCGAGCTGACCCTGTATCTGGACACCCATCCCGACGACCGACGCGCCCTGAAGCAACGCAATGAATACCTGGCGGAGATGGAGGCGCTCGTCGACAAGTACGAGGCCGACTACGGCCCCCTCACCGACAGATCGTACGCGAAATACCCCTGGACCTGGATCGATGAGCCCTGGCCCTGGGAGCTGCGCTGCGGAGGTGATGTCTAGATGTGGGTATACCAGAAGCGACTGCAGATGCCCGTTGATGTCGAGGGGCATAACCCCAAACTGGCAGAGTATATCCTGACCCAGTTCGGCGGCCCCGATGGAGAGCTGTCGGCAGCGATACGCTACCTCACCCAGCGCTATACCATGCCCACGGGCTACACGAAGGCCCTGTTGACAGACGTGGGAACGGAGGAACTGGCCCACTGGGAGATGATCGCAACCATGGTCTATCAGCTCACCGACGGCCTCGACCCGGAGGCATGGAAGCAGCTGGACATGGCCAAGAAATACGCCCAGCGCGGCCCCGCCGTCTTCCCCACAGATTCCGAGGGCAACCCGTGGACCGCCGCCTACATTCAGGCCCACGGCGAGGACCCGGTGGCCAACCTGCACGAGGACCTGGCCGCAGAGGCCAAGGCCCGGGCCACCTACGAAAATCTGCTGGAGCTGAGCACCGATCACAAGCTGAACAGGGGCCTGGCCTTCCTGCGAGAGCGCGAGGTGGTCCACTTCCAGCGATTCGGAGAGGCCCTCAACCTGCTGCAGGAGGAAATGAAAACCCGCAAGACCTTCTACTGATCACCCCGATCCCTCGAACATCGAGAGAGCGGCCGGACTCCCGTTCGAGGGCCCCGGATGAGACCTCGCCCAACTCATGATAGAATGGATGCAAATCCCTCTTAGGGGTGATCACATGGATTTTTCCACAGAGATTGTCAGCATACAGAAGCCGGAGGAGACCAACCTGATCCTGGGGCATTCTCACTTCATAAAAACGGTGGAGGACCTGTACGAGGCCACCGCTGACGCCGGCGGGGGCATACGATTCGGGCTGGCCTTCTGCGAGGCCTCCGGTCCCCAGCTGGTCCGATGCGCGGGCAACGATGAACCGCTCATAGAACTGGCCCAGAAGAATGCGCTGGCCATCGGCGCCGGTCACTGCTTCGTGTTGTTCATGGAGGACGGTTTCCCCATCAACATACTCAACAACCTCAAGGCCGTACCCGAGGTCTGCAGCATCTACTGCGCCAGTGCCAATCCGGTCCAGGTCATCGTCGCCGAGACAGGCCAGGGACGTGGCATCCTTGGAGTCATCGACGGCGGGCCTCCCCTGGGCATAGAGACTGAAGAGGACGTACAGGAGCGGAAACAGTTCCTGCGCACCATCGGATACAAGACATAGAACCGGCTGGAGGGAGGGGGGTCTCCCCTCCCCCAACCTCACCGGAGCGCCCTGCGCAGCCTCCCGGGACATCCCCACCGGCCATCCGGTCGGGCGTCATCTGGCAGCTGGTGTCCCGGTGATCAGGATCGATGGCGCTCATAGACCACCTGCCCGCCGATCACCGTCATGTCAACCTCGCAGCTGCCGAGATCGCCCGGATCCACCTCCAGCAGGGGAGCCCCCACCAGGGCGAAATCGGCCAGTTTGCCGACCTCGATGGAACCCCTGACGTCCTCGGCATACTCTGCATAGGCACCGTGGAGGGTGTAGCAGCGGATGGCCTCCATCAGCGTGATCCTCTCATCGGCTCCGAGCACCCGGCCCCTGCGGCTGGTCCTCTCGCACGCCGCTGCCAGGCCAACGAGGGGGTCCGGATGCGAGACCGGCGCGTCGGAGCTCAGAGCCACGCAAATGCCCTCCCGCAGGAAGCTTCTTAACGGGAACATGGAGGCCGCCCGCTTCGGTCCATAGTCATTGATGTAGTTGTCACCATAATCTTCGAGGAAGACCGCCTGCCCGACGGGGATCACAGAGGCGCTCTTGATGCGCCGTCGGAGGTCAGCAGAGGCCATGGCGCAGTGTTCAATCCGGTGCCTGGGCGAGGAAGGGTAGCCCGGCGACAGGCCTCGCCTGGGGCGATCCCTCGAGGCCGCCTCCTGGCCGGTGAGGGTCAGCTCGATGCCCAGGTCTCCGACGGCGTGGGCCGTCACCGGAAACCCCAGCCGGTTTGCGTGCATGTACGCGGAGGTGATGTCCTCCCCCGATGTGACCACCACACCGCAATCGTCAGGGTCGCAGGCGTAGGGCTCTCGCGTCGCCGCCGTGGGCCCACTCGAGGAACCATCAGCAAACACCTTCAGGTGCCCGATCCGGAACCGCTGGTCGCCCTCCAGGAAGTAGATGTCGCCACCCCGGTCGGGCCAGAGATCTGCGTCGACGATATGAGAGACGGTGGCGAATACGCGCAGGGGAACCTCTCCCTCGGCGTGCCACCGCATCAGCTCCCGAACCGTCACAGACCTGCCCATATCGTGGGCACTGGTGATCCCCCACCGGAGCAGGTCCGAGCAGCCGGCCAGGTAATGCTCCCGCAGCTCAGACGGGGGCAGCGCTCCTACCCTGGCAATGGGTTCCCTGGCCGTCTCCCGGAGAACACCCGTCGGCCGTCCCCCGTCATCTCGATCGATGACGCCGCCCGGCGGGTCGGCACTGTCCTCTGTCAGTCCGCCCAGCTGCAGGGCGAGGGAGTTCGCCACCAGGATGTGTCCGCAGCAGCGGGTCAGCCACACCGGGTGATCAGGCGCCACCGCATCCAGATCCCAGCGGGTGGGATGCCGCCTCTCTGCCAGATTGAGCTGGTTGTAGCCCCGCCCCCGGATCCAGCTGCCCGGGGCCAGGGCCTCCGCCCTGCCGGCCACCTGCGCCTTGATCTCGTCAATGGAGCCGGCGGACTTCAGATCGAGGCCCGAGAGGGAGCTCCCCCATCCCATGACGTGACAATGGGCCTCAACGAAGCCGGGCAGCAGGGTGCGCCCCTCCAGGCAGATCATCCTCGTATCCCGCCCCCGCAGCGCCAGGGCCCCCGCATCATCGCCGACGTATACGATCCGGTCGCCCCTGAGGGCGCAGGCCGAAGCAATGTCGTCCGTTCTGTTCACCGTGATCACGGTACCGCCGGTGAAGATCAGGTCCGCTTGCACTCTATCAACCTCCCCTTTCAATCCCGAGCCCCAAGAGACAGAACCGCGGGCGGAGGCCCCTCACGTCTTTTCTATGAATACACCGGGTCGGGCACCGGTGACGACTCCCCGCGCCACTGCCGGACTGCCGTTGACGAAAACCCATTCCATCCCACTCGCGTAGGCAAAGGGAGCGCCAATGTGCCCCCGCTCCTCAATCCCCGCCGGTGACCAGATGGCCAGGTCCGCCCTCATGCCCCTTCGGACGACCCCCCGGTCGGAGATGCCCAGACGCAGGGCGGGGGCCAGACTCATCTTGCGGACGGCTTCCTCCCAGCCCAGGACCCTCTCCTGCCGGACGTACCTGGCCAGTACCCGGGCATAGGCGCCGAAATTGCGAGGATGCAGCCAGGTGCCGGTGAAGACCTCCGTCGCATTCATGGCGTAGGTATCGGATCCGATGCTACACTCGGGAGCCGAAAGAACGGTGCGCAGGTCCGCTTCCGACACGAGGACCTTCTTGGCCCTGACCCTTTCCTCGAGGGCATTCGCCAGAAACCAGTCTGAGCAGCTGATCCCCTCGGCGGCGGCCGCCTGGGCAACGGTGGAGCCGGTCAGCCCCGCCTCCGGGTGTTCAACGATGAAGACCTCGTCCCAGGCCAGCTCGGGAGCCGCAGCATGGACCCCTTCCGGGTCGCAGGCGATGCCGGCGTTCTGGGCCAGCCAGCCCCTGACATCTGACTCGAGGGCCCCGTCCGGGTCGCCGTCCCTCAGTTTTTGCAGCGCGTGGGCGGCGCTCCTGGGCAGAACCCCCCACAGCGGCCCGGGATAGGTGCCGCAGTAGCAATACGGATACATGTCCACCGCCACATCAATCCCGGTGCTTCTGGCATCGCGGATCCTCCGCAGGCTCTGGTGCACCCGTCCCCAGTTGGACCGGCCCACCGCCTTGTGATGGGCGATCTGCACGGAGGCACCGGCCTCCCCGCCGATCCTGATGGCCTCACCGACGGACTCCAGCAGGCGCCCATCCTCGCCCCGGATGTGTGAGGCATACAGCCCGTCGTACCGGGACACCACCCGGGCCAGCTCGATGATCTCCGCGGTGTCCCCGTAGCAGCTGGGTATGTAGGTCAGGCCGGTGGACATGCCAAAGGCGCCGGCTTCCATGGCATCCTCCAACAGCATCTTCATCGCGGCCAGCTCCTCATCCGTCGCAGGTTTATCACAGCGGCCCACCACCGAGGCGCGAAGGGGCCCATGGCCGACCAGGCCCGCCACGTTTATGCTCCTGTCGGTCGCGGCCAGGACCTCGCTGTACTGGCTCCACCTCGGCCACACCGGCCACTTCACTCCCGCCCGCTCAAGCCACGACGCCTCATAGCGCCGCCACCCGGTGAAGTACTCGTGGGCCGCCCCGTTCAGTGGTGCCGGACCGATGGAACAGTTTCCGATCACATCCGTGGTCACACCCTGAAGGAGCTTGGCCGAGGCATCGGGTGCTGCCAGAATCGACAGATCTGAGTGGGTGTGGATGTCGATGAACCCCGGGGTGACGGCCAGCCCCGCTGCCTCGATCACCCGGTCGGGGCCGCCGCAACGGTCACACCGGAGACCGCCACCGGACCCGGGCGCACCCTTCGCCAACCGCTCAGCGGCATCGAGGACGGATTCACCCTCTGCCAGATCAGCCCTGCGGCAGACCTCAACGATGCATCCGCCCTCAACCATCAGATCCCCGATGAATGCCCTAGCGCCGGTCCCGTCAATGATGATTCCGCCCCTGATCAGATAGGAACTCATGTTCTGTCCTCTCCCCACCTCAAGCCCGCTCGTGTTCAGTCCCGGTGTCACACCCGGTCTGGGACAGACCGGCGAGTTCAATGCCCAAGCGCCCCCGGGTCATGCAAACCGGACAACGGACGGCCGTCGCTATCTCACACCCCGCTTCAGCGATCTGACCGGCAGCTGCCGTGCCCCTCCCATCCACCCGATGGCGAAGCAGCAGCCCTGTCCCCAACATGAAGAATGTCGCCTCCCTGGACCACCCGCGGCACCCTCATCAGGCTTTCGATTCCGCCTTTCGAATTCCTTCGTGACGGTCGAGGTCAACGCGCCGCATCCGGCAATGGATGCCGCCCCCGGGGGGATCCTGCCGAACCTGGCTCACCCCCTAGGCCGGAGAACCTCCCTCCAAACCTGCCCCGGCTGGAGGAACCCCCCACCCGTGGGTGTCCCAGTTCTGCCGGGGGGTGTTCCAACTGCGTCCGTGTGTTCCATCGGTGCGCTCCATCACGAGCCATTCCAGCGAGTACCAGAAAGGGCCGTCTACCTGGATGCAGACAGTTGCCGCCCTGTGTCGAGGAGAATCACGGCTGCGGCATCTGCATCACC
>PWUC01000197.1 GCA_003562655.1 Clostridia bacterium | reverse complement strand
GACGGTCAGGCCTACATCTTCTACATGGATGTTCGGGCCGGCGGAAAGGGATATGAGGAGTTCGTGCAGCGGACCGTCGAGGAGGACGACGCCCTGTACCTGAGGGGTCGGGTGTCCCGGGTCTACCCGGAGGACGGAAAACTGGTGGTCCGGGGCGTGGACACCCTGTCGGGGGACAATGTGCAGATCGCGGCCGACCTGGTGGTACTGGCGACGGCCGTGGTGCCGCGGGCCGGGGCGGCGAACCTGGCCCAGGTCCTGAAGGTGCAGGCGGACGGGGACGGCTTCTACAGTGAGGCCCATCCGAAGCTCCGGCCCGTGGAGACGGTGACGGCGGGGATATACCTGGCCGGAGCGGTCGCGGGACCCAAGGACATCCCGGATGCTGTCGCCGGTGCCTCGGCAACGGCGGCCAAGGCCGTCGGGCTGTTATCCTCCGACCAGCTGGAGACGGATCCCCTCATAGCCGATGTTGATGAGAAAAAGTGTTCGGGCTGTCTCTGGTGCGTGCCCGTATGCCCCTTTGACGCCATTGAGGAAAAGATCATCGACGAGAGAAGGGGCAGCGAGACGGTGCTCCGGCGGGTCGTTCAGGTCAATGCCGGGCTGTGCCAGGGATGCGGGGCCTGCGCCGTGGCCTGTCGCGACGGGGCGATGAATATAAAGGGTTTTTCAAATCAGCAGATCCTGGCGGAGGTGGAGGCCCTATGTCTGGACAGTGGCAGCCAAGAATCGTAGCATTTGCCTGTCGTTGGTGCACCTACGCGGGTGCTGACCTCGCAGGCACCAGCCGCAAGGAATATCCTCCTTCCGTCCGGTTGATCCGCGTTCCCTGTTCGGGGAGGGTGAACCCCTCCTTTGTGATCCGGGCCTTCCAGCGGGGAGCCGACGGGGTGTTGGTCTCCGGGTGCCATCCCGGGGACTGCCACTACATCGAGGGCAACCTGTTCACCCGGCGCCGCTACTCCCTGGTGAAGAGATTCCTCGAATACCTGGGGATGGAACCGGGACGGTTCAGGGTTGAATGGATCTCTGCGGCCGAGGGAACCCGTTTCGCTGAGCTCGTCACGGAGATGACCGGGGAGATACAGAAGCTCGGGCCCAACTGGAAAATGAGGGAACAGGTATGAGTGTGAGAGCGTATGAGAAGGCACTGAGAGATGAGGTCAGAAGTTTGCTTGCGACCGGGACCATCCGGGTTTTCGTCGGCTACGAGGCGGGCTTTGAGCCCGGGAGGCCGGTGCCCGCCCTGATCCGCGAGCCGGAGCGGGCAGAGGCGCTGGTGCTCGACGAGTTCTGTGGGGCCGGCCTCACCCGGTACGTGCTGAATGAGGTGTCCCGGGTCGGAGTTGACGGCGGAGGGCCTCCCATCGGCATCCTGGCGAAGGGCTGCGACAGTCTCGGACTCTCGCGGCTGATCCATGACAATCGCGTGGATGAAGAGGATCTGTACGTGATAGGAGTCCGCTGCCGGGGGGTTGTGGATCCCGACAGGGCCCGTGCCCAGGCCGGTGCCGCCGTGCTGGAGGCAGAGATCGGCGAGGAAGAGGTGGTCCTCACCACGGCGGAAGCAACGGGGAGCTTCGCCCGGTCCGACTGCCTGATGGACAAATGCCTCACCTGCCAGGATCCGGCCCCCGCGGCCGCCCAGATGCTTCTCGGTGAGGAGGTGGCGGGGGAGGCCGTCGGGTGCAGGGATTATGCCGGTGTCCTGGAGATGGAGGGCCTGTCGCCCGATGAGAGGTACCGTTTCTGGGCGGGACATTTCGAACGCTGCCTGCGCTGCTTCGCCTGCCGCAACGCGTGCCCCGCCTGCAGCTGCGTCACCTGTTCGCTGGACGATACCGAACCTGAGTGGCTCAGCCGGGATACCGAACTGGCCCAGCAGTTCATGTTTCACTTCACCAGGGCCTTTCACGTCGCCGGGCGGTGCGTCGGCTGCGGGGAGTGCCAGAGGGTCTGCCCCGTCGATATTCCCCTGATGCTTCTGAACGAGAAGTTCATGAAGGACATCAGCGACCTGTTTGGCCAGACCGATCCTCACATACCTTCGTCAGTTGAACCCCTGGGGAAGTTCTGTCCTGAGGATCCCGAGGGCTGGCGTGGGGGGGATGAAAGATGATGAAGTTAAGGATAACCGAGGTTCCCGAGGTTCTCGAGATCCTCGGGCAGGAGGCCGAGGTGTATGCTCCCGCCGACGAGGAGGGCCGGGTCATGCTCAGGAAGTGGCAGGGAGGCGAACCGGCCCGGAACTACATCAATCCCGACAACTCTCTCAAGGACCTGCTCTATCCGCAGACCGAGGAGATCGCCTCCTTTGAGGGGGGCTATGAGAACATCTCGGTCTCGGAACCGGCCCCCCCGGGGGACCGGGTGGTCTTCGGGACCCGGCCCTGCGATGCCCTCGCTCTGGCGCGGACTGCCCGGGTCTTCACCGAGGGCGAGTTTTCTGATGAGAACTTCCGCCGGCAGAGGGACGCCACGACAATCATCACCGTCGCCTGCGAGCAGTCCGGACCGAACTGTTTCTGCACCGCCATGGGCGGATCGCCCGCCGGGAAGCGGGGTTCCGACCTGGTCTGCTACCCCCTCGGAGAGGACCTCTATCTTGAGCCCGTGACCGACAGGGGCCCGGAGGTGGTCTCCCTCGTCAGGGAGCACCTGGAGGATGTCTCCGATGATGAGGCCGAAAGGGCCAGGGCGCATTCCGAGGCGACGGAGGTGCCCGCCGCTCAGAAGCTGTCGGTGCCTCAGCTGGGGGAGGACATCTTCGATCATGCCCACTGGGCCCGGCTGTCAGACCGCTGTCTCAGCTGCGGCATCTGCGGCTACGTGTGCCCCAGCTGCTACTGCTTCGCCATCTTTGATGCCGTCCGGGGAACCCGGGGCAGGAGGATGCGTGGATGGGACTCGTGCCAGTTTGAGCATTTCCTGCTCATGGCGGCAGATCACAACCCGCGGCCGACCCCTCTCGAGAGGGTTCGTCAGCGATTCATGCACAAGCTGGTCTACTTCCCTGAGAACTACGGAGAGTTTCAGTGTGTCGGCTGTGGGCGCTGTGTGGCGAGGTGTCCCGTCGGCCTTCACATGCTGGCGGTCATAACCGATCTGGAAGGGGTGGTTTGATGGGTGCCAATCCCCTTGTGCCCCAGGTGGCGACGATAGAAAAGATCATCACCGAGACCGATTCAGGGGATGTCAGGACCTTCATCGTCGAGATGGACAGCCGTGAGAGTTTTTCATACCGGCCGGGCCAGTGTGCCATGCTGTCTGTGTTCGGTGTGGGCGAGTCCATGATCTCGATCTGTTCGAACTACAGTGCCCGGGGTCCCCTGCATTTCAGCGTCAAGCGGGTCGGCCGCGTTACCTCTGCCCTGCACGAGGCAGAACCCGGTCACAAGATCGGGGTTCGGGGTCCCTACGGCAACGCCTTCCCAGTGGACGAGTGGAAGGGTCGCGACCTCCTGTTCATCGGGGGTGGGATCGGGCTGGCCCCCCTGCGTTCCCTGGTAAATCATTGCCTGGATGCCCGGGACGACTTCGGGCACATTGACATCCTGTACGGCGCCCGGTCTCCCGGGGACCTGTGTTTCAAGAGGGAGCTGCGGGACAACTGGCCCCTGGCAGAGGATGCCGACGTGCATCTGACCGTGGACGCAGCGGATGAGGACTGGGACGGCGCGGTGGCGCTGGTCCCCCACAGGCTGGAGGAGCTCGCTCCCTCACCCGGGGGCACCGTGGCGATCACCTGCGGTCCTCCGATCATGATCAAGTTCACCATCGAGGCCCTCAAGAGACTGGGCTTTGCAGACGACCAGATTGTGACGACCCTGGAGATGAAGATGCAGTGCGGCGTGGGGATCTGCGGACGCTGCAATATCGGTGGCAGGTATGTCTGCGTGGACGGGCCTGTCTTCACCTATGAGCAGCTGCGGAGTTTGCCCCAGGAGTACTGAGGAGGGGGAGGACAGTGGCTGAATCAGACGCGGTTATGGATGACGGAACGCCCCAGATGGTCGCCATACACCTCATGGGGAAACGCTACGAAGTCCCGGTGGGTCTGACGATAATGAAGGCCATGGAATATGCAGGCCACCGCCTCGTACGGGGCGCGGGCTGCCGGGGTGGATTCTGCGGGGCCTGCGGCACAGTCTACCGCACAGAGGGAGACTACCGCCTGAAGGTGGGCCTCGCCTGCCAGACGGTGGCCGAGGAGGGAATGTATCTGACCATCATCCCCTTCTACCCGGCCAACAGGGCGCGTCACGATCTGGATAAACTGGAGCCGAATCTGGCTACCCTGATGCACCTCTACCCGGAGCTCTCGCGGTGCGTGGGGTGCAATTCGTGTACCAAGGCCTGTCCCCAGGATCTGGATGTGATGGACATAATGGCCCGGGCAATGCGCGGAGACATCGCCGGGGTCGCAGACAAATCCTTCGATTGCATCATGTGCGGTCTGTGCGCGTCGCGATGCCCATCGGAGCAGGTTCCACACAACGTGGCCATCCTGGCCCGACGCCTGTACGCGAAGTACATGGCGCCCCGGACCAGGCATCTTGAGGACCGCCTCAGAGAGATCGAGGAGGGCAAATTCGACGAGGATCTGGAGCGGATGATGAACATGGACACCGAGGAGCTGCAGGAGCTGTACAATGCCCGTGACATTGAGCAATAGGGAGGGTGACCGCAGTGTACACTGACGATATGCGCGAGTCTATCCGGAAGGTGGAGGAAACGCGCGCCCGGAGGCTCCAGGAGAGGCATCCCTCTCTTGCCCCGGATGAGAAGGAGACCCTCCTCCGCGAATTCCACCCTGACTACAGGGAGGACACACAGCGCCCGGTCAAGATCGGCCCCAATGCCGGTGACCGGATGCCCCATGAACTGGTCGACTGCCTCGAGGGCAAAAGCCGCATCGATCCCGATGCCCTCTCCCTGGATCATCCCGACCATGATGTGGACGTGCTGATCATCGGAGGCGGCGGTGCGGGAGTGGCGGCCGCCCTGGCGGCCCACGAACAGAAGGCTGATGTGCTTCTGGTCACCAAGCTCAGGCTCGGTGACTCCAATACCATGATGGCCCAGGGAGGCATACAGGCGGCGACCAAGGAGAATGACTCCCCGCTCATACACTACCTGGACGTACTCGGCGGCGGCGGCTTCACCAACAGGTCGGAGCTGGTCAGAGTCCTGACCCACGATGCCCCCCTGATCATGAACTGGCTCGAGGAACTGGGCTGCATGTTCAACAAGGATGCCGACGGCATCATGGAGACCATCCACGGCGGCGGGACCTCTCGCAAGAGGATGCACTGTGCCCGCGACTACACCGGTGCCGAGATCATGCGGACCCTCCGCGATGAGCTCAGGAATCACCCCATCCCCGTCATCGAGTTCTGCTCTGCCGTGGAACTGCTCCTGGATGATGAGGGCGGCTGTGCGGGGGCCGTGCTGGAGCACTTTGAAACGGGCGAGATGCAGATCGCGAGGGCCAAAACGACGATCCTCGCAACGGGAGGGTTCGGGCGCCTCCACGTCTCGGAGTTTCCAACCAGCAACCACTATGGGGCGACGGCCGATGGCCTGGTCATGGCCTATCGCGCCGGCTGCAGACTGGCCTTCATGGCGTCCACCCAGTTCCATCCCACCGGCGTCGCCTATCCGGAGCAGATGGTGGGACAGCTGGTCACCGAGAAGGTCCGGGGGATCGGCGCCCAGCTGGTCAACGCCGACGGGGAGCAGTTCGTCTACTCACTGGAGACCCGGGATGCCGTATCCTCCGCCATCATAAGAGAGTGTGTCAGCCGGAACAGGGGCTACGTGACGGTAACCGGGCAGCCGGGGGTGTGGCTGGATTCTCCCATGATAGAACAGATCCATGGACCGGGTGCCGTCAGGGCCCAGCTCCCGGCCATGTTCCGGCAGTACCAGAGATTCGACATCGACATGAGTCGAGATCCGATCCTGGCATATCCGACCCTGCACTATCAGAACGGTGGGATCGAGATCGATGAGTTCGGCCAGAGCCTGCAGGTGCCGAATCTGTACATCGCGGGAGAGGCCGCGGGAGGGATCCACGGGAACAACCGCCTCATGGGCAACAGCCTGCTCGACATTCTGGTCTTCGGCCGGAGGGCCGGACGGACGGTGGCGGGACGGGTTGGCGAAATCCGGGGCGGGACACTGGGTCTCGACCACGTCAGACGCTTCAACGAGGAACTGGCGGGATTGGGTCTGGGGGAGAGGAGCTCACCCATGCTGCTCCCGGACTACGTGACCCGTTCGGGACAGTGACCCCGAATGCGGGGAGGTCGCGGCGGTCGTGGCGGCGAGACCTCCCCGTCCAGGATCAACGGCCCGGGGATTTCCCCGGGCTTTCCCGCGGGCGCCCCGTTCAGCCCGACGGACGGCGCGGGGACCATCGCCCGGGCTAATCGATGATGTTGCCGTCGCGATCATAGGCCACGATCTGGGTCACGGTGATCTGCTGCAGGTCAAAGAGCGAGGATGGGCTCGCGGGCCGGCGCGCGCGGTCCAGAACCCCGACGAAATACCGGTGATCCCCCGCGCACACGGTGGCTGATCGACCGTCACTGAACTTCACGGTGAACTGGTCTACCCCGGGGTGGTGGACCCAGCCCATGACCAGGCGGGCCATGTGCTCGGCCCCGAGGCTCTCGTTGGTCGTGACTACGGTCACCGGAACCCGCACCTCGGGGGACACGTTGCCCCCGGCCAGGCGTCGGTATGCGTAGGAGTAGTCGTCGAAGCAGGTCTGTCGCCGCATCAGGCCCGCGGTCGCCACCGTGGCATCGTCCACCCGGTAGGTGGCGAGGGCCAGGTAGGTTTCCTCGATGAGGGTCTCCGGGGCCTTCGTCCTGGGGTTGGGGATCTCGTATTCGTAGGTCCCGAGATACAGGCAGGCCTGCACCTTCCAGTCGTCGCCGACGTGATGTTTCGTACTGGTCGCCGGATCGTGGACGATGGTGGTCATCCGCCACATGGCATCCTCGAGGTCCTCGGGCAAGTCGTTTTCCCCGGGCGGTTCCATCACCCCGTAAAGCCTCACCTCGCCGCCCCCGCCGGTGTTGCTCGCGGCTACGGCCAGGAGTACCGCGGCGACGAGGCAGACGGCAATGGCGGATGCCCACCGCGCGGGCCTGCCGGAGGGCCTCCTGAGGCGGTCGTGGTCGACCTCCAGGGAATCTGCCACCGAGCGAAGACTGGATGCCGCGACCGATAGTCCCTTCTCGATCCTCTGAACCGTCCGCAGGCTCACGCGCGCGCTCTCCGCCAGCTGCTCCTGCGTCCACAGCCGCTCCTCCCGCAGACGCCTGACGACGACCGGGTCGGGTCTTACAGAGGCCATTGCCGTCACCCTCTCCCTCAGTCTTGCTCTCATTATAGGTCATCCGGGATCCGGCCTCCACGGCGCTGACCCGCCAAACCTGCGACAGTCCTGCGACAGGCAGCGTAAATCCTGGCGTTTCCCGCCCGGATACAGGGGTTGGCCGCGCATTGCAGGATCTGCACCCGCGGTTTCTCTCTTTCGGAGTAGCACGGGCGATCAGTTGCGAAAGCCCGAGGCTTCAGCCCCCCGAACAGTCCCTGAATGAAGGCCTGATCGTCCCGGGACAGTGCATGTGATGTCCCGGGAGGACCAGGGGCATGTCACCTGGTTCACGCGGGAGCATCCTGCCGCGATCTGTTCAGCATATCGGCACCAGCATTGCCCCGCCTTCAGCTCCTCATCTGCGGGGGCTGCTCAGGGACCGCTTTCGGGCTGGGAGGTGCCTACCCAGTGCCGGCTGCTCGCAGGGAGCGGCTGTTGGTGAGGGAGGGGGCGGGGTCATCCCGCCCAACTCCCGGA
Source organism: Clostridia bacterium (assembly GCA_003562655.1). Next base: position 1,014 of record PWUC01000197.1, on the reverse strand, counting down.
ACGCGTGTACCGCCTGTTCAGATCTTCTCCGCGATCGCCCCGGCCACGCCGCGGGCGGAGAGCTGCTCTACCAGGTGCCTGACCAGGCCAGCAGTGGAGCCCCACATGCTGACGTAGACGATGAGAACCTTCCGCTCGGTATCTCCCTCGGACCACCTGGCGTAGGGCTGCACGATGACGGCGGGATCGTCATATATGGGGCCGTGACTGGGTGCTATCACCGAAAGCTGCAGCTCGGATATCTTCAAGCAGCGAAGCGGAACGGCATCATGATCTCGCCGAAGTAGCGTTTCGCGAACGGAATGATCTCGGGAACCTCGCGGGCGTGAGGACCAGCAGCGGTGTGGGTTCCGAAGAAATCACAGGAGAAGAGAACCTGCTGCTCGACCAGGTAGGTCATGATGGTCTCCGGCCAGTGTAGCATGGGGGTGTCCAGGAACCTCAGCGTCTTTGCTCCCAGGCTCATTTCCCGCCCGTCCGAAACCACCTCAATGCGGTCCGGCGGTGCGCCGAAATACAGATGGGCCATCCGCGCTCCCTGTTCGCCCGCGATCAGGGTTGATTCCGGGTATCGTGTCAGCACCTCTGGTATCGCGCCGGCATGATCGGGTTCAGCGTGGTTCATGATCACATAATCGACCGGTTCATCGCCGCAGAGCGATTCCACCCTGGCGAGCAGCTCGTGCTCGAAGCCGGGGTTCACCGTGTCCACGAGCGCGGTCCTTTCGGAGCCTCGTACAAGATAGGGGTTGTAAGTGGTCCCCCCGGGCAGGGGGATCAGGGAATCGAATAGCCTCCGTTTCGGGTCCCTCACGCCGACGGCAAGAACACCTGGTGCTATTTCCGGTGTCCAGTAGCTCTTCATGGGGCTTCCCTCCCTTTGTGCATCTCAATGACGCCTCTGTCATCCGGTCTCGACAGGTTCTGTGTGTACCGGCCTGCTGTCGGGGGCAGGTTCACGCCGCCGTGATCCTCACGACCCTGCGAGACGCACCTGGCCCCTTCGTGGGTGAG
>PWUC01000266.1 GCA_003562655.1 Clostridia bacterium | reverse complement strand
GTTGAGGGGGCACCTGGGGGAGCTGGCGGTCTTCGACCCGGTTGCCCGCGGTCAGCTGCGGGAGAGGGTCCTGACCTACGGAGAGAAGATGGCCACCTGTCTGCTCTGCTGGGTGCTGCAGAGTGATGGGCAGGCCTGTCAGGTGTTGACACCCGAGGACATGGGTCTGATCGCCCGGAGAGGCCTCGGCGGGGGGCGAGTGGACTTCAACCGCAGCATCCCTGGGGTCAGGCGTCATCTCACGGGGGAGACCGTCCACATTGTGCCTGGATTCTACGGGGTGTCCCCCGGGGGTGATGCGGCAGTGCTCTTTGGAAGGGGAGGCAGTGACTACTCGGCAGCCTGCCTCGCCCACTGCATTGATGCGCCTTCCCTGGACATATGGAAGGACGTTCCCGGCTTCATGACTGCCGATCCGGAGCATGTCAAAGGTGGATCCACGATACCCCATCTGAGCTACATCGAGGCAGCGGAGCTGGCCTATTTTGGGGCAGGCATACTCCATCCCATGACCATTGAGCCGGTCATGAAGAAGGATATCCCCGTGCGCGTATTCTCCTGCAGGCAGCCGGGGCGGACCCCGTGCACCCTGATCGACCGCGAGGGCCGTCCCGGTGATCCCCTGGTCAAGAGCATCACCTTCTCCGACAGGGCGGCGGTCCTGGCTCTTCACGGGACGGGCCTCGGTTTTCAGCCCGGGGTGCTGGCCAGGGCGACCTCTGCCCTGGCCGGACGGGGCATCAACATCAAATCGGTACTGACATCGCAGACCTGCATCAGTCTTCTCTTGGACCCGGACGACCTCAGGGACAGTTCGCTTCTGATCCGGGGCGAATCCATCCCCGAGGTTGACCACGTCGAACCCGAGGACGGCCTTGCGCTGGTCGCCCTGGTGGGGGAGGGGATCACCGCTCAGTACGGCATCGGGGCCCGGACCTTTTCTGCTGTGGCCCGGCATCACATCAATGTCAGGCTCGTATGCGCGGGGGCGTCGAGGGCGGCCCTTTATTTCATCGTGTCCGGCCGCGACCGGGAGAGGGCGGTGGGTGCTGTTCACAGCGAGTTCTGGGGGGATGCAAAGTGACAGGCAAGACCTATGCGGAGATCAACGAAAAGATCGCCAGAGGTGAGGCCGTCGTACTCACGGCGGAGGAGGTGACGCTCATGGCCGAGCAAATGAGCCCGGAGCAGATCGCGGAGAAGGTCGATGTCGTGACGACGGGTACCTTCGGTCCCATGTGTTCCAGCGGTGCCTTCATCAACCTGGGACACTCCAGGCCCCCGCTCAAGATGGAGCGCATAAGTCTCAACGGGGTGCCGGCCTATGGAGGACTCGCGGCCGTAGATACGTACATAGGGGCTACGGCAACGGCGTCATCTGACGACACATATGGGGGTGCCCACGTCATCGAGGCCCTGGTTCGGGGCGAGGATGTCAGACTGCAGGCCTGGGGAAAGGGGACGGATTGCTACCCGGGGACCGAGCTGGACACCTGCGTCAACCGGGAGACCCTCAATGAGATGATCCTGTACAACCCGCGGAATGCGTACCAGAACTATGCTGCTGCAGCGAACAGTTCCTCCAGGGCAAAGTGCACCTACATGGGCGTACTGCAGCCCGAACTGGGCAATGTCACGTACTCCACATCGGGTGAGCTCAGTCCTCTTCTGAACTGTCCCGACCTCCAGACGGTGGGTGTGGGGACCAGGATCTTCCTTTGCGGAGCCCAGGGATACGTCATGGGCGAGGGCACCCAGTTCGATACCTCGGTTCCCACCAACGGCCGTGGCGTTCCCATCAAGGCTGCCGCGACCCTTGCCCTGGCGGGTGACATGAGACAGATGGACGACCGGTGGATCAGGGCCGCCTACTATCACGGTTATGGAGTCAGCCTGTTTGTCGGAGTGGGCATCCCCATCCCGATCCTCAACGCCGAAATTGCTGCAAGCGTGTCCGTGAGCAACGACGACATAGAGACCCTGGTGCTGGACTTTGGCGTCGACGGGCGCCCTGTCCTGGGTACGGTCACCTACAGCCAGCTGCAGTCCGGTTTCATCGAGCTGTCAGGCACGAGGATCAGGACCGCACCCCTTTCGAGTCTGCCCGGGGCCCGTCTCATCGCCGACCGACTCAGGGCCTGGATTGAGGCGGGCGAGTTTCTGCTGACGGAACCGGTGCGGCCCCTGGGTCAACGGGCCCCGGCGCGAAGGCAGGATCAAATCGCCGGGGGGGAACAGATGCCCGGGCATGACTTCCGCGGCCTGGGACTGCCCGGATGCATTCACTGCGGAGCCTGCGTCTCCGCCTGTGACCGGGGAGCCATGCACCTGCACCGTCCGGCGGGCACCGTCACCTGGGACGAGGACAGGTGCAGTCACTGTCATCAGTGTGCCCGCTCGTGTCCTCTGCAGCTGCTTCCCCCCACCGGGAAGGGGTGAGGCAGTTGGAGGGTCCGAGGTTTTACCGGCGCGGTATGGCCGGAGAGCGGTTCACCGGTTTCACTGCCTCCCACCGGGATACCGACGTCTGGGTCGGGGTGGATCCGGGCTCCCATTCACCCCGCATGCCGGAGGCGTGTGAACGCCACATCCGGAGGCTCCGCTCGCTGCTGGATCATCACATAGGCAGATGTCCGGAGTTCCGCACCTCGCTGGAACCGGTGCTGGTGCCCGATGGTGCTCCGGATATTGCCCGGGAAATGGCCCGGGCCGGTCGACGGGCGGGGGTGGGACCCATGGCCGCCGTGGCCGGCGCCTTCGCCCAGGAGATCGGCCGCATGCTGATGCGGGACTTCCGGGCCGGGGAAGTGGTGGTGGAAAACGGAGGAGACATCTTCATGATGGTGCAGACCCCGCTGGTGATATCGATCTACGCCGGCACCTCGCCGCTGTCCGGCAGGATCGGCCTGGAGATCACTGACACCCATGAATCTGTCGGTTTCTGCACGTCCTCGGGAACCGTGGGACCTTCTCACAGCTTCGGAAAGGCCGATGCCTTCGGAGTTGCCTGCCGCGATGCTGCCCTTGCTGACGCCTGCGCAACGGCCTACTGCAACGGAGTTCAATCTGCCGCTGACATTCCCTCCCTCCTTGAGCAGGCGAGGGCTGAGGGTGCAGTCCTCTCGGCAGTGGTGATCGCCGGCGACGGGTTCGGTGTGACCGGCAGGTATCCCCTGAGGCTCATCGGGGATGACTGTCGTCGAGCAATGAAGGGAGGATGACAGACATGATTGAGGTGGCGGTAGTTGGCGCCACAGGTGCCGTCGGCCAGCAGGCCCTGGCAGCCCTGGTGCGTCACCCATGGTTTTGCATCACCAGATTGTGTGCTTCAGAGCGTTCGGCAGGAAAGACCTACCGCGATGCATTGCGAGACAGCAGTGGAGCCCTGCACTGGTACTGTTCGGGGGACCTACCAGAGAGCGTTGCCGCCATGCCGGTGGAGGATTCCTTCTCCCTCGACCCAGGCGGGGTGGATCTGATCTTCTCAGCACTGCCCGGGCACGTGGCGAAAGAGGTGGAGGCGACCTATGCGAGGACGACTCCTGTCATCAGCACCTCCTCCGCCTTTCGCAATGAGGACGACACCCCCATATTGCTGGGGGGCGTCAACTTTGATCACGCCCGGCTCTTCGAGGTGCAGAGGGAGAGGAGAGGGTGGAGGGGGCTTGTCGCGCCGAAGCCGAACTGCACCGTCGCGGGACTTACCCTGTCCGTCAAGCCCATACTCGACACCTTCGGGATAAGGAGGCTCGTGGTGACCTCGCTTCAGGCGATGTCGGGAGCCGGTCGGTCGGGCGGGCTTTCAGCCCTGGACATGACGGAGAATGTGCTCCCGTACATCCCGGGAGAGGAGGCCAAGGTGCAGACCGAACCCCGGAAGATCCTCGGAACGGTCAGGGGGGGTGGGATAGAGCCGGCGCCCCTGGACATCAGTGCGACGTGCACCCGGGTGCCGGTGCTGGACGGACATCTGCTGTCGGTGCATGTCGAGACCGAGGCGCCCGTCGATCCCGACGAGGCCGGGCAGGTCATTGCGTCCTACGGTGCAGATTTTTGTGACCTGGGCCTTCCCACGTCCCCGCCGCGGCTGATCGAGGTCCTGCATGACCCCTTCAGGCCCCAGCCCCGCCTTGATCGGGATCGGGGCGGCGGCATGGCCGTGTCTGTGGGCAGGCTTCGCAAAGATCCCACATCGGCATGCGGGATCAAATACGTCGCCTTGTCTCACAACACCAGGCTGGGAGCGGCAGGGGGCGCGGTACAGACGGCGGAGTACCTGGTCAAGTACGTTCTTGGGTGGATCTGAGGCGCCTCACATGTCCGGGAGGGAGGAGGGCCCTGCCCGGGGCGGGCTGTGCCACCGGGCGGTCCGGTTGTGGTCTTATGTCCCCCGTACCCCTGGGCGCAGGGTGTTTTTGGCCCACGGGGAAGGGATCTGCGACCTGCACGAGAATATCCGTGTCATATGCTGGTGCGCGACGGTCCTGGGCGGAGGCATCGGTAGCGATGGTCGGCTCCTGAAGGACACGCCCTTGCGGGGGGCTCAGTCTGCATGCGCCGGGGATGTCAACGCCTCCTCGTGAGAGGTGCGGAGTTGTCCGGTACAGGCGCCTCAGTTTCTGCCGGTGTGCCTGACGGGCAGTGCCGGCGTGTTCCGGTGGTATGGCTGATGACGCTGACGTTGCGAGAGGCCCGCGATGACAGTGCCTGCGGGCAGGAAGGTGAAGAGGTGGGGAGGGGGCTGGGAGATGGGGCATCTGCAGCAGACGCTGTCTGAGAAGATACTGTCGGGGAAGATCGGAAGACCTGCTCGGGCGGGTGAGTTCGTTGTGGCCCCGGTAGACCTGGTACTGATGCACGACGGCACCGGTCCGCTGGCTGTCGCGCAGTTCGAGGCGATGGGCCTGGGCGAACTGGCCGACCCGGGGTGCACGCTGGTGTTTCTCGATCACGGCCTTCCCAGTCCGCGGAGGGAGCTGTCCAATGATCACGTCCTCTTGCGGGAGTTCGCCGACGAGATGGGATGCCACCTCAGTGACTGTGGAGCGGGGATCTGCCACCAGCTCACGGTCGAGGAGTACGCCCGTCCGGGTGATGTGGTGGTCGGTTCAGATTCTCACACATGCACAGCCGGGGCCCTGGCCGCCTTTGCGACCGGCATGGGTTCGGCGGACATTGCCGCCGCCATGGGCCTGGGCGTCAGCTGGTTCCGGGTGCCCGAGAGTGTGCGGGTAGAGGTCTCAGGAGAGTTCCTCCGCGGTGTGTATGCCAAGGATCTCATACTGCGGGTCATAGGGGACATCGGAGCCGACGGGGCGACCTACCAGGCGCTGGAGTTCGGCGGTCAGGCGATATCGACCATGGATATGTCCGGACGCCTGACCCTATGCAATATGGCAGTCGAGGCGGGGGCCAAGACGGGTCTGGTTGCCTCGGACGGCGTCACCCGCGCCTACCTGGAGGCCCGGGGACGCGGCGAGGGCTGGAGATCCCTGGAGCCGGATCCGGATGCCACCTACGCGGAGCGGCTGCAGGTTGACCTGGGCAGCCTGGCCCCGAAGGTCGCGGTGCCCCACCAGGTCGACCGCACGGTTGATGTCGTTGATGTGGCGGGTATCGAGGTCCAGCAGGTGGTGATCGGTTCCTGCACCAATGGGAGGTTGGAGGACCTGGAGGTTGCTGCGGACATACTCCGCGGGCGCAGGGTCCATTTCCGGGTCCGGCTCCTGGTGATACCTGCATCCCGGTCTGTCTATCTCGAGGCGGTGGAGGCGGGTCTGCTGAGAGACCTGGTGGAGTCGGGGGCGAGCATCCTCACCCCCGGTTGTGGGCCCTGTGCCGGGATCCACGCCGGCATCCTGGCCGACGGGGAGTCCTGCCTTTGCACGACCAACCGCAATTTCCAGGGCCGCATGGGAAATCCCACTGCCCACGTCTACCTGGGCTCTCCGGCCACCGCTGCCGCCACCGCCATCCAGGGTGTCATCGCGGACCCCAGGGAGGGGATGGCGTGATATTCGAAGGTCAGGCCCACAGGTTTGGCGATGGCATATCAACGGACCACATCGCCCCCGGAAGGTATTATCATCTGCGCTCCAACCTGCCCGAGCTGGCAAAGCACGTTCTGGAGGACTCCGACCCCGACTTCGCAGCCCGCCTCAGGAAGGGGGATCTCGTGGTGGCGGGCCGCAACTTCGGCCTGGGGTCCAGCCGCGAGCATGCCGCGGCTGCACTGAAGATTGCTGGTGTTGGTGCAGTCCTGGCGCAGTCAGCGGCGCGGATATTCACCCGCAATGCCATCAATGTCGGGCTGCCCGTGGTGATCTGTGACACCTCGAAGGTGTCGGCGGGCGATCTTCTCCGGGTGGATCTTCAGCGGGGCGTGGTGACGAATGTCAGCCGGGATCTCGAGATGGAGATTGCGACACTGCCACCCGTCATGCTCCGGATTCTGGCCGACGGAGGGCTGGTGCAGCACGTGAGACGTCACGGTGGGTTCGCCGCAGAGGGGGGAGGAGGACCCGGTGTCGGGTGAACTCTGCAGCTGGGAGAATGGGGTCTTGCAGGTGCCTGACCATCCAGTGATCGGCTATGTGCCCGGAGATGGCATTGGCCCGGAGCTGTGGCGGGCGACCCGCCCCATCCTGGATGAGGCGGTCGCAGCGGCCTACCCCGGGGCCAAAAAGATTGAGTGGAGACTGCTGCTCGCGGGGGAGGCGGCCCATTCCGAGACCGGGGAGCATCTTCCCGCGGCCACCCTCGATGACATCAGGCGATGCCGGGTGGTGATCAAGGGACCTCTCACGACGCCGGTGGGTTCGGGGTTTCGCAGTATCAATGTGACCCTGCGCCAGGTGCTGGACCTCTACGCCTGCATCCGCCCCGTGCGGTGGTTTCCGGGAATACCCTCTCCCCTGAAGCGGCCGGAGGGGGTTGACCTGGTCATATTCCGGGAAAACAGCGAGGACATCTATGCCGGCATCGAATGGCCCTCGGGAAGCGAGGAGGCCTCGCGGTTGATGCGGTTTCTCGCTGGTGAATTCGGGATCAGGATCCGGTGCGGCTCTGCGCTGGGGATCAAGCCGATCAGTCCCTACGCCTCCCGGCGGCTGGTGGCGAAGGCGATCGAGTATGGGCTGGAGCACAACCGCCGGAGCGTGACCATGGTGCACAAGGGCAACATCATGAAATACACAGAGGGAGGTTTTGCTCACTGGGGGTACGAGCTGGCCGGGGATCAGTTTGAGGGCAGGGTGGTCCGGGAGGGGATCGGCCAGGCCCCCGAGGGGGGAATCACCATCGGGGACCGGATTGCCGACAACATGTTCCAGCAGCTGATCACCCGCCCGGCTGACTACGATGTCATCGCGGCTCCCAACCTGAACGGTGACTACCTGTCCGATGCGGCTGCAGGCCTGATCGGGGGCCTGGGCATGGCGCCCGGTGCCAATCTCTCCGATGAGGTGGCGGTGTTCGAACCGGTCCACGGGTCGGCGCCCAAATACGCAGGACTGGGCAGGGCAAACCCATCATCCCTAATACTCTCCGGGGCCATGATGCTGGATCACCTGGGATGGAGGGAGGCATCCAGGAAGGTTGTGGCCGCCGTGGAGGACGTGATTGCCCAGGGGAAGGTAACCGCCGACCTGGCCAGGCACATGGAGGGGGCCCAGCTGATGGGTACGGAGGAATTCGCTGCGGCAGTCGTGGATGCGATTTGAGGCGGGATGCCCCGGACCCGCTTGACGTGTCGTTCACAGGGCCATCGGCGCCTTCACCGCCAGGGACGAGGCGGGTGAATTGAGCATCGTAGGCGCCGCCGCAGGACTTACATTTGCCGGGGGAGGGATTGATGTGTCTGAAGGTATGATGCGAGGGGCCAGAACCCTGGTGGAAACCTGTGCCGACGTCGGGGCTGGCGAGGATGTACTGGTCGTATGCGATTATCCCATGCTGGACATCGCAGAAGCGGTGGCGAGGGCCGCCCGCGAGAGACGGGCGGTCGTTGTCCTTGCAATCATGGATCCGCGCGAGGTAGATGCCGGGGAGCCGCCTCTCCCGGTGGCTGAGGCGATGAGGTCATCGGACGTGGTGTTCACGCCGGTCTCGGTCTCGATCACCCACTCGGATGCTGTTTTTCGGGCATGTGCCTCGGGTACCCGGATCGTTGCCATGACCGGTTTCACCAGGAGGATGATGATGTCTGGCGGGATCACCGCTGACTTCCGCCGGTTGAGGCCCCTTGTCACAGGGGTGGCGGGGGCCTTCAGCGCCGGCAGCACACTGACAGTCACCACGCCCGCGGGGACTGATCTCACCGTTGATATTTCTCAACGGCGGGGCGTGGCCAAGACCGGCATTGTGCAGCCGGGAGATTTTAGCCCTGTGCCAGACGTGGAGGCTGCAGTGGCGCCCGTTGAGGGTTCAGCGGAGGGGGTGATCGTGGCCGATGCCAGCATCCCCTATCTGGGGATCGGACTGCTGTCTGAGCCGGTGACCTTCAGGGCGAGGGGCGGGATGATCATATCCGCCGAGGGGGGAGAGCCCGCAGCGAGGCTCCTGGCCGCCTGGGAGCGTCAGAATGACCCGCAGGTATACAATGTGGCAGAGGTGGGACTCGGTCTCAATCCCGAGAGCCGCCTGACAGGTGAAATGCTTGAGGATGAGGGGACCTGGGGCACCGTTCACATCGGCACCGGGACCAACGTCACCCTGGGCGGCAGGACCCGGGCGGCGAGCCACTACGATCTGATCATGTCTGCCGCTACGATCAGAATAGACGGAGAGGTCATCCTGCGCAACGGACAGCTCGTCGGCTGGGATGAGGCGCTGAGGGAGGCGGGTCTGCTGTAGTGGTGAGCAGGGATCTGGTAGGCGCCGGATTCCCGCTGCGGGAGTTCTGAGTACAGAAGAGATGGTTCGAGTTTTAGCCTCGGGTCACCGACTGGAGTTGTCGTTCTGTGCGAATCGTCGTTGACATTTTCGAGCACGACCACAGGCGGTCCTGCGT
>PWUC01000054.1 GCA_003562655.1 Clostridia bacterium | reverse complement strand
TCTCACGGTCTAGACCGTGAGATACGGCGACATGCGCGGCAGTTCGAGAGAATGAGCCGCGACGAGAAAAAAAAGGATCCGATGATAAGCAAAAAGGACCTGCGCAAAAAGGACGGAACTCACTTCGGCATGAAGCTGTACGCGGCGGCCCAGCTGGGACTTCTGGAAGAAGTCAGGAAGCGGGGCTGGTCGGGTCTGAGCGCCGCTGAGACCGGACGGGTCGGCGGCTACATGTCCCGGGCCATGAGGCAGCAGGCTGCATCGAAAAAGGAGGCCTGATCACAGGATTGATGCGATCAGTTCTCTCATACCGCCGAGATGGTCCAGGTAGACTCTTGTGACATACTGTCTGAGTCCCAGCTCCTTCCGGAGGGTGCGCATGATCTCCCGGAAGATCTCCTGCGCCTGCTCTCCGGTGGATTCCGGGATGCTCTGCCCGCCGTAGGCGAGCTGTTCATAGATTCCGATCAGGCGGGTGAACCCTGGACCGGCTTCATCCGACTGATCTGCGACACTGGCGGCGAATTCCCTGGGCGTCAGGCCCTCGATGGGCAGTCGGAGTCCCCGGCTGAGATAGGAAATGGACAGGACTGCAGACAATACCACCTGCTCTGCAGGACTGCCCGATGCAGCGGCCGATCCCAGAATGGACTGCAGGGCCCTGCCGGCGATCCGGGTGTCCCGGCGTCGCACCAGGAAGAAGAGGGCCGTTGATGCCGCCACAAGAAGGGTCGCGATCCCGGCAGCTGACAGGATCAGGAGCTGCTGCCAGGTGCGGGCCGCGGGCAGCCCGGGGCCCAGATCATCGTCGGGAAACAGCAGCTCCTCATCGGGGTCGAGGGGCAGCCAGGGTCTTTCATGGTCCATGTCATCGGCAGGGGGGCCGTCGTCCGGCATTGATGGATCGTGGGGTAGGGCGAGGGTGTGGTCTATCGACGGAAAGGTTGGTGTGGCCTCGAAGGGCACCCATCCATGATCTGCGAGCCACACATCCACCCACGCGTGGGCAGATGACAGGGGTACGATGCCGGTCAACAGCTCCGGGTCATCCTCTGCCTCTTCCATGTCATCGCCGGAGACCAGAAACCCCTGAACCCACCGGGTCGGAACGCCCACGGCGCGAAGCATCACGGCCAGGGCGGTGGAGTGATAGCTGCAGTATCCCCGCTGCTGGTGGAAGAGGAAGTGATCGGTGAACTCGCGGTCGGCAGGGATGGCGTACACATCCAGGGAGTAGGGAAGCTGGCGCAGGTAGCGGCTGATGGCCTGCGCCTTGTGGTAGTGACCCTCGACATCGCCCGCGATTTCGTGAGCCAGGTCCCTGACGCGGGCGGGAACCTCATCGGGAAGGGCCAGGTAGGGACCCAGTGCCTCCAGGTTGACGTCGTCGGCTGCGAGAGCCGAGGGATCAATCTCCCAGTACGGGACCTGGGAAAGGGTTGTATAGGTGTCATCTCTGCGGAGCATGTTGTAGCCGATGACGTCGCCGTAGCCGCTCTTGGCCACCACCTCGCCCCCCGTGTGGCTCGGGTCCAGGGCCGCCTCCGGCAGGCGTACCTCCCTGATGTCTCCTGCGGCGAACAGGGTATTGGTCTCCAGATGCAGGGGGGTGATCTTTTGTATGAGTTGCTGGGTTCTCAGGTCGGGCGGTATCAATCGCGGCAGCCGGGTCCCGGGTTCGAACCACTCCCAGTGCTCATCCTGTTCGGGCAGCCACCCGCGGCCGGTATAGTGTCCCAGTGTCCTTCCCTTGAGGTAAAGAGGAAAGGAAAGATCATCCACATGGCCGAACCTGACCTGCAGGGTCAGCGAAAAGCCGGGAGAGTGGTCGAGCTGCAGCGGTCCCCCGAGGGCCGTGGCCGGCCCATAACCGGACAGGCTCAGCGAAAACCACGTTGCCCCCCTTGTGCCCGTTCCCGATTCGCCCCTGACGCGGTCAAAGACGGGGAAGGTGGAGGTGAACCACCGTCTAGCCCTTGTCAGGCTCCAGGTGGGGGCCTCGTCGGGCATGATTGCTGACGCTGTCATCACCAGCAGAAGCAGGGCGGTGACAGAAAACAGGACCGAACCCAGGGAGAAGCGCCTCATCACGGCCAGGTGTTCAGGGCGAATCCAACGGCGATACTGGAGGATGGAGACCATCAGCCCCGCGGCCAGAAGGTACAGGGGGAGATATCGCTCGGCGGTATCGAAGAAGAAAAACCACTGGAACAACAGAACGCCCAGGGCCGGCACCACGGATAATCCACCGGCATTGCGCCGCACGCAGGTCCAGCCCCAGCCGGCCAGAAGCGTGAGGATGAGCGCCAGGGTGAAGTAGCCCAGGTCCACGGGCATCCCGACCAGGGTTCCCCGATAGGCCTCGGCGAGGAAGATGATCCAGCGGGCGAAAAACTCCAGGATCATGTCGACGGTCTCAGGCCAGTACCGAAGGGCGATCGACACCCACAGCGGAGATGTGAAAAACAGCACAACCAGGGCCAGGCTGACCCCGGACCAGAAAGCGGTTGCGAGGGCGGTCACAAAGACCAGTGCAACGGCTGCGGCCCAGCTTATGGGGTCGCGGGGCAGTCCCATGAACTCCGTCAGGGAGTGGTACATCATCATGATCAGCAGGCCATGCAGGAGTTGGGCCGCGCCGTCCAGGTACCGGAGAATTCTCCGGTTGGCCGTGACGAAGGAATCGGCCTCTCCGGCTCTGTGTTCAGCCCTTATGCTGTCGATCAACATGCCTTCATCTCCCAAAAAAGACCCTTGAGTCTAAAGAGCGTTTCGTGATGCAAACCGGGTGCGCTGCTCCACGGCGCTGTCCAGGCTGAGAAAACTGCTGCTGCTCGGAACCACCCAGCAGGAAAAGGGTCGGGTTCTGGATGTTGATTCGGTGCGCAGATCGAGGCCCGGTACTCCGTGATCAGTTTCCGCTATGAGAAAGACCGCCACGCCCAGTCCCAGTCGGACCAGGGAAGTCAGACGGGAGGTCAGGGTCGGGGTCAACAGACCGGTCACAAGAAGCAGGGTGCTCCCACTGCCCAGGGAGTGTCCCACCTGTTCCAGTACCAGGTCCACCGGCACGGGGCAGTCGGTCCGCGAGTACGCTAAAGATCTGAGGATCGTGCGGAGCCGGTCGCCGCCCTTGCCTGGCTCGAGGGAGTGATCCTCCCTCCCCCGGGCGATTAGTCCGACGGACAGGTCACTCTGCAGACAGTTCGCCGCCAGCCCGGCAGCCACATCGAAGCCCTGTTCCCTGGCAGTGACTGAGGGAAATGGCCCGGCTGCGTCAGGCGACTGTTCTTCGCCGGATCCAGTGAGGGCGTCGTCGGAGGACAGGTCGATCATGATGTGCACTTCACCCGATGCGGTCAGCTCAAACTCGCGCACATATGGTTTGCCCATCCGGGCTGAGGTCGGCCAGTGGATGTGTTTGGGATTGTCCCCGGGCTGCAGAGGGCGGATGTCGGCCAGGTTCGAAGGATCAGCAAAGGAACGGATCCGGGTGCGAAGGGATCCAAAGGGACGCCTGAGGGGCAGGTTGCCCCCCCTGATGGGCATGACCCGGGGATACACCGTCACGTAGCGATCTCCGTATATGTCCACCTCGCCCTCAAACCAGCCAAAGGGATCGCTGACCCGAAAGGTCACGGGACCCAGGCGGTAGTGCCCGTGTTCCTGCAGCGTGGTCTTTCGCTGCATCAACCGGCTCGCCAGTCCCGGCACCGAACTGGCCAGCTTCCACTGGTCCTCCTCGCGCTGGCCGGGGAGTGTGCCCACAGCCTCCAGCCGGGTGATGGGTATGAATCCCTCGTTGTCGAAGCGCAGGGTCAGCTCAACCTCATCGCCGCGCTGCAGCTCTCTGCGATCGGAATCGTATATGCATTCCAGGTTGGACATCATGATGCGCGTCCAGAAGTAGCTGGTGATGAACAACAGGAAAGAAACGCGGAAGAGCATCCTGGGCAGGCTTCCACCCGCGACGCGGGAGAGCACAAGAAACCCGATCACGACCAGGGGAGGCCAGGTTTCGACCAGGGTGACACCTCCGGACAGTCTCCGGGCGCTGCGGCCGATCACCTCACGGATAGCCCCGTACCTGCTTCTCTTTCGTCTCGGGACAGTTCTATGCAATGCGTCACACCTCACGCTCGCCGGGGCGAGAGTTGATCTGTTCCGGGTACCGGCATGTGGCGCAGTATCCTGCCGATGGTCCTCTCGGGGGATCGATTTTCCCAGCGGGCCTCGGGGGTCAGTATCAGACGGTGACGCAGGACCGCCGGTGCCATCTCCTTCACATGGTCGGGAATCACGTAGTCCATTCCCTCGTACAGGGCCAGGGCCTGGCTCAATTTGAGCAGCATCAGGGATGCTCGCGGGCTGGCTCCGAGGTAGATGTCATCGTCATCCCGGGTTGCCCTGGCTATGCGCACGATGTAGTCCATCAGGGACTCAGACGTGAAGATCTGTTCAACTGCCGGGCGCAGTGCGGTGACTTCCTCGACCTGGACCACCGGCTGCATACCTTCCAGGGCGTCCCGGTCCTTAAGCCGGCTCAACATCTCCTTCTCCTCTGCCGGTGCGGGATATCCCACCTTCAGCGAAAGGGAGAACCGGTCGAGCTGGGCCTCGGGTAGGGGGAAGGTTCCCTCGTATTCGATGGGATTCTGCGTTGCCATGACGAGAAAGGGCCGGGGCAGGGGATAGCTGACCCCGTCCATTGTGACCTGGCCCTCTTCCATACACTCCAAAAGAGAGGACTGGGTCTTGGGGGAGGCCCGGTTGATCTCGTCAGCGAGGACGATATTGTGAAAGACCGGCCCCTTCTTGAAGCTGAAGCTGGAATCCTCCGGGTTGAGAACGGATGTCCCGGTGATGTCGCTCGGCAGAAGGTCGGGCGTGAACTGTATGCGGCGAAAGCTCAGGTCGATCGAGCGGGCCAGGGCCTTGATCAGGGTGGTCTTGCCGACCCCGGGGACGTCCTCCACCAGAACGTGCCGTCCGATGGCCAGGGCCAGTACCAGGTTGCGGATCACCCTTTCCTTGCCCACGATCGCGCGCTGAATGCTCTCAATCAACCGCTTCATTATATGACTCGGGTCATTGGTACGAGATTGCAGTGTCACCTCTCCCTTCCAGACAGGACAGCATAAGGACCAGCAAACAAACGATTTGTTTTGGATAGATAGTCAGAAAAGATGTGCATGAACAGGGTAACACGAACTCTCCTACATAGAATAGACGCAAGTATGCTGCGAATGCAACTGCACAGGAAGAGGCCGGGAGCTTTCGGCGGACCATCGGTGCGCGAACTCCAACGAGATGATCTTCCGACAGGTTTGCCGCAGCTACTTGGAACCATCGCGCTGGAAAGATACACTTATGGATGAGATAGCTGACATCTGCCAGGGTCAGCTGTGCACTTCATTCTGTGAGTGGAGGGATGTGCTGATGGTTTCCGAGCGGCTCCAGCTGATCAGCCCTTCTGCAACCCTGAAACTGAATGCCCGGGTGCAGGAACTGGTGGCAGAGGGCAAGGACGTCGTCAAATTTGGAGTGGGGGAGCCTGATTTTCCGACTCCAGACTACATCAAGGAAGCTGCCATCGAGGCGATTCAGGACAACAAGACGACCTACACCCCTGTGGCCGGCATACCGGAGCTGAAAAAGGCAGTCTGCAGGAAGTTTGCCGAGGACAACGGCCTGGAGTACGAACCGTCGCAGATTCTTGTGTCTGTTGGCGCAAAGCACTCCATTTACAATGCTCTGGTGGCCCTTGTTAATGACGGAGACGAGGTCATCGTGCCGGTGCCTTACTGGGTGAGCTACCCGGAACAGGTAAAGCTGGTGGGCGGAGTTCCGGTCATTGTCCAGACGACGGAGGACACGGACTTCAAGGTCACCCCGGAGATGCTGGAGGATGCCGTTTCCTCGAAGACGCGAGCGATCATACTCAACAGTCCCAGCAACCCAACGGGCTCCGTATACACCCGGGAGGAGGTCGCCGCCCTCGGTGCGGTCCTTGCTGAGCACCGCATATGGGCCGTCTGTGATGACATCTACGAATCCCTGGTCTACGACGGTGCGACGCACGTCAGTCTTCCCACTGCCGCTCCCGAGATGCTCCCGCTGTCAGTTGTCGTCAACGGTGTTTCCAAGGCCTATTCCATGACGGGCTGGAGGATCGGCTACGCCGCAGGGCCTGCGGAGGTCATCAAGGCCATGGGCACGGCTCAGAGTCACGCGACCAGCAATGCCACCTCCATCTCTCAGTGGGCTGCCCTGGCGGCACTGGAGGGGCCCAGGGAGCCCGTTGAGGAGATGGTCAGGGCCTTTGACAGTCGCAGGATCTACATGACCGAGAGACTGCAGAACATACCGGGATTCCCATGCACCGCGCCCCGGGGTGCCTTTTACGTCTTCCCCAATGTCAGTGAGCTGATCGGACAGAAGATCGACGGCAGAACGATCACCGATGCCGATATGCTCGCCGAGATACTGCTCGAGGAAGTCTACGTGGCCGTGGTGCCGGGAAGCGGTTTTGGGGCCCCGGATAACATCCGGTTTTCCTATGCCACCTCCATGGACCAAATAGAAGAGGGCATGGATCGGATCGAGAGCCTCCTGGGTTGACGCAGACGCGGGCCGGCCCCCCGTGCAGGGGGCCGGCCGCTGAGCATCGATGGGCAGAAAGGCAGGACATGACTGCAGTGAGCCCCTTCAGAGTCCCACGGCCCGGAGAGTCGGGTGCCGTCCTCGGACTCGGCATCAGCAACCGGGAACTGATAAGATACCTGAGCCGCGGGGGGGTGCGCCTCTCCCTTTATGATCAGAAGGGCCCAGAGGAACTCGGCGGACGGTGGGATGCGGTGGGTGACCGGGTGGAGAGGGCATCCCTTGGATCCGATTATCTGGCTGCCTTCGACCGTGATCTTCAGCGGTACGGGTTTGACTGGGTGTTTGTCACCCCGGGAATGCCCAGGGACATCGTCGAGATCGAGCGGGCCCGGTGTGCCGGATCAGAGATCTCCAGTGAGCTTGCCCTCTTCATGATTGAGTGTTCCGCCCCCATGGTGGGCGTGACCGGAAGCTCCGGCAAGACCACCACGGCATCTCTGGTGGACCGGTTCCTGCGATGCGACCGACGGCGTGTGTGGCTGGGGGGAAACATCGGCACTCCCCTGATCGACCGGGTGGACCAGATCGACCCGGGTCACGTGGTCGTGCTGGAGATCTCCAGCTTCCAGCTGGAGACCGCCGTGCGCGTTCCCCAGGTTGGGGCGGTGCTGAACATCAGCCCCGATCATCTTGATGTTCACCGGACCATGGCCCGCTATGTCGATGCGAAGGCGCGCATGGTGCGATGCCAGGGACCGGCAGACTTCATCGCTTTGGGGGCCGACTGCGATCTGACTCGCGAACTGGCGCCATCGGCGACCGGCGATCTGGCCCTCTTCTCCGTGCAAAAGACCCCTGACACCTGGAACGACCGGTTCCCCCTCAATGCCTGGTATGCTGATGGCCAGCTGTGGGTGCGGCAAAGGGATGAGAACCTCCGCCTCTGTGCCGCTGAGGATCTTGCACTGCGGGGCCGACACAACGTCAGCAACACCCTGGCAGCGGCCCTTCTCGCCCTCAGAATGGGGGCCTCTGTGGAGTCCATCCGTCGCGGCATTGAGGAGTTTGCGCCCGTCCGCCACCGGCTGGAGGAGGTGGGCGAGCTCGGAGGGGTCCTCTTTGTGAATGATTCCATCGCGACCTCGCCCCACAGGACCATGGCTGCGCTGCACAGCTACGACCGGCCGATGGTGTTGATTCTCGGCGGCTACAACAAGGGGCTTTCCTTCGATGTTCTCGTCCGAGAGCTGGCCCGGCTGGCCCGGGAGGGCCGCATTCGGGCCCTGATCCTGATGGGGGCTGCAGCGGAGGAGATCGAGACCGCGCTGCACACCGAGGCTCAGGGCCGGGGTGTATGCTGGGAGGCGATGGGTTTACTGCACCGCGCGGGTGATCTCAACGGGGCCTTCACCGCCGCCAGGGAGGTGTCGCAGGCGGGCGATGTCGTTCTTATGTCTCCGGCCTGCGCGAGTTTCGACGCCTTTCCCAACTACATGAGGCGGGGCGACTGTTTCTGTTCAATGGTGCGGCGAGCGCGCAACGGGGAGGCATAGTGATGGACCTGGGCGACGATCTGTCCGATCTGGTGGAGCTTCTGGAGGAAACTTACGGGCGCGGTTCGGATCATGACGTGCGCCCGTCGGTGTCCGGGACACCGGATACGCCCCTCGGAACCCTGATCGTGACCATCCTGTCCCAGGCGAGCACGGATGCGCGGACCCGCTCGATATATCAGGAGCTCACAGAGGCGTTTCCCAGCTGGGACCTGCTCGCCGATGCTGATCCTGATGAGGTCGAGAGGATTCTCCGTCCCGGGGGACTGGCCCGGCAGAAAAGGAGATACCTTCAGGGTGCCCTGCACAGGATCCGTGCCGACATGGGCTCTCATTCCCTGGACTCGCTTCGCGACTGGACGGATGAGGACTGTTACGAGTATCTCAGGGGCCTGCCCGGAGTCGGATTGAAGACGGCAGCCTGCGTGCTGTTGTTCGGTCTGGGCAGAGATGTTCTTCCGGTGGACACCCACGTGGCCAGGATATGTAGGCGTCTCGGCCTGGCAGAGGCCTCGTCAACGCCGGAGCGGATCCACCACGACCTGCACGCGCACGTTCCGCCCGGGAGGGCCCTGGATCTGCATCTCAATCTTCTTGAGCATGGCCGGAGGGTGTGCAGTGCGGCCCGGCCCGGCTGCGGCTTCTGTCCGCTTGCGCACCTGTGTGATGGGCGGATCCCCGAGGATCACTGATCCATGAAGTCGGCCCCGGATTTGAGCCGGGCTGAGAGGAAGAAGTGAGTGGTGGGTGCGATCACGATGGTCTCGACGGAGATGACATACTGAGTCTGGTTGCTGATTACGATCCGCTCATGATAGAGATTGCGGAGCACGGCCGGGTTGACGTCCTGCACGATCTGACCGACGATGCCGGCACTCAGGGGCCGGAGCCGCTCCGTCAGGGCGAGGACAAGGGCAGGTTTCTCCTCTTCGAAGTCCAGCAGGTGCAGTTCCACGGACTCAACGGTGGGCCGGGTCTGGAACTGTTCGAGCTGGGCCTTCATCTGGTCCAGCCGGTGGCGTTGTTCCCTGGCTATGGTCATGAAGAGGTCGCGCTGCACGGTTGCTCCTTCGATGCGGGAGGCCATGATGCCCACCATCAGGGCGGTGCCCGTGAGGACTCCAAGCAGGAAGGCGGCGAGGAGCCGTCGAAGAGCGGACTTCAAGACGTGACCGTCCAGTAGACGAGGATGTAGCCGATGTGGGCTCCCCCGAAGGCGGCCACGACCAGGCTGATCTGCTGTATTAGGACGGTCAGCTGGCGCTCCCAGAGCATGGATTCGAGCACGCGGATGGTGGAGAAGGTGCCGCCGAGGGAGGCCACGGCAGCCCATATTTTCAGCCGCTGGGCCAGGTCCATCATGGTTGTCGCCGGGTGGCCCCCGCATAGAAGGGCCCCGAGGGATCCCACGAGTGATCCCCCGGTGATCATGCCCAGGGAGATGCAGAAAGAAAGGATCAGTTTGAGCAGAAAATCGGCCATCATCGACCACACTCCTAGTGGTCCATGAATATGCGCCGGCGGGCACATTTCAGACCTGCAAAGATCAGACTGGGGAGAGGATTCTATGTTTGTTCATCTGCACAATCACACAGGGTACAGTCTTCTCGATGGCGCCTGCCGCCTGGATGACATGATCGCGAGGGCCAGGGAGATGGGCATGGAGCACCTGGCCATCACGGATCACGGGGCGATGTACGGCGTGATCGATTTCTACCAGAGGGCCAGGGAGGCGGGGATCAATCCGGTCCTGGGCTGCGAGGTCTACGTGGCCAGAAGGACGCGGCTTGACCGGGAGGTTGGACGCGATGACGATCCCTACCACCTGGTGCTCCTTGCCGAGAACGAGACGGGCTATCGCAATCTTCTGAAGCTGGTGTCACGGGCCTATGTGGAGGGGCTCTACTACAAGCCCCGTTGTGACAGGGAACTCCTCGGCGAACTGTGTGAGGGGCTGATTGCCCTGTCGGGTTGTGTCGCCGGTGAGGTCCCCCAGATGATCCTGGAGGGGAATCTGGACCGGGCCAGAGAGGCGGCCTGCTGGTACCGGGACACCTTCGGACCCGACAGCTTCTTTCTCGAGGTCCAGGACCACGGCCTGGAGGATGAGCGCAGGGTCAATGAGGCGCTCCTGGACCTCGCGGCAGAACTGGATGTCGGGGTCGTGGCGACAAACGATGTCCACTATCTCGAGAGGGAGGATGCCGTTGCCCACGACGTGCTTCTATGCATTCAGACCGGCAAGACGACGGAGGACAGCAACCGTCTGCAGTTCCCCAACGATGAGTTCTACCTCAAATCGCCCGAGGAGATGGCGAGCCTCTTTCAACACTGCCCGGAGGCCGTGGAGAACACGGTCAGGATCGCCCAGCGCTGCCAGGTGGAATTTGATTTCACCCAGCTGCACCTGCCTGACTTTGAAATACCCGGGGAGTATGAGAGTCCCCGCGACTACATAGGCGTTCTGTGCGAGGAGGGGCTGCGGCAGCGCTATTCCGAGCCCGACGACGGGGTCCGGCAGCGCCTGGCCTACGAGCTGGACATGATCGACCGCATGGGATACATCAGCTACCTCCTCGTCGTGTGGGACTTCGTCAGATTCGCCCGGGAGCAGGGAATCCCGGTGGGGCCGGGCCGGGGGTCGGCTGCTTCGAGTCTGGTCTGTTATCTTCTGGGCATCACAAACATTGACCCCATCAAATACAAGCTGGTCTTTGAGAGGTTTCTCAATCCCGAACGAGTGACCATGCCCGACATCGACATCGACTTCTGCTATGAACGGCGCGACGAGGTCATAGAGTACGTGGTGCAAAAATACGGCGAGTCGTGCGTGGCCCAGATCGTCACCTTCGGGACCATGGCCGCCCGGGCAGTGCTCAGAGACGTCGGGCGCGCCCTCAACATCGCCCACAGTGTGGTGGACAAACTCGCCAAGATGGTCCCCAACCAGTTGGGCATCAGCCTGGAGAACTCCCTTCAGCAGTCGCCCGAGCTGAACGCGGCCTACGAGGAGGATGGCAACATAAGGAAAATGGTGGACATCGCCATGGCCCTGGAGGGCATGCCGAGGCATGCATCCACGCACGCCGCCGGCGTTGTCATCACCCAGCAGCCCCTGTCGGAGTACGTCCCGCTGAGGCGCATGGGCGATGGGTCTATCGTCACCCAGTTCTCCATGGGAGTTCTGGAGGATCTGGGTCTTCTGAAGATGGACTTCCTCGGTCTCAGGACCCTGACTGTCATCGACGAGACCGTGTCCATCATCAGGAGGACCGCTGATGAACAGTTCAGTCTCGAGGACATCCCCATGGATGACGGGAGCACCCTGGCCCTCATCGCCCAGAGCGACACAGATGGGGTCTTCCAGCTGGAGTCCGACGGGATGCGGGATCTTTTGCGCGAGCTGGTCCCCTCCAGTTTTGAGGACGTGATCGCGGCGGTGGCGCTCTTCCGTCCCGGCCCCATGGAGAATATCCCCACCTTCGTTCACAACAGGCACCATCCGGAAGACATTGAGTATCTTCACCCCGACCTGGAACCGATCCTGAAGGACACCTACGGGATCATGGTCTATCAGGAGCAGGTCATGCAGGTGGCCTCGACCATGGCCGGGTTCAGCCTCGGCCAGTCGGACATCCTCCGGCGGGCGATGGGCAAGAAAAAGCCCGAGGTACTGGAATCGATGAGGCAGAGCTTCGTCGAGGGATGTCAGCAGAAGGGGCACAGCCGGGAGCTGGCGCTGAAACTCTTCGGGTTCATCGAGAAGTTTGCCGACTACGGTTTCAACCGCGCTCATACGGCGCCGTATGCCCTGCTGGCCTACCAGACGGCCTACCTCAAGGCCAACCACCCCGTCTCCTTCATGGCGGCCCTCATGACCAGCGTCATGAACGATGGTGACAAGGTGGCCCGGTACATCGCCGAATGCCGGCGGATGCAGATCCCCGTAATGCCGCCCGACATCAACCGCAGCTACGCCAATTTCACCGTCGATGGCGACCGCATTCTCTTCGGCCTGGCCGCCATCAAGAACCTGGGACGCGCAGCGATCCGCTCCATCACCGCCGAGCGGTCGGAAAATGGGCCCTTTGAGAGTTTCGGCGGTTTCTGCGAGAGGGTTGACGCGCGGATGCTGAACAAGCGGGCGCTGGAGTGCATGATCATGGCCGGCACCTTCGATTCGATGCAGCCCAACCGCGCCAGGCTGCTGCGGGCTCATGATGCGGTTCTGGCAGCTGCGGCGGGTCGGCAGCGGCACCGGGAGACCGGCCAGGTGTCGATCTTTGAACTCGGTAAGAGTGCCGGTGTGGATGTGCCCGAGATCTCTCACGATGCCCTGCCGGAGGCGGAACCGCTGAAACCCCTGGAGCAGCTTTCCCTGGAGAGGGAAGTGCTCGGCGTCTACCTTTCCGGACATCCTCTTGATGAGTGGGCCGATGTTCTGCCCCTTGAGACGACCGCAACTGCGGACCAGCTGGAGAACATGGCGCCCGACGCCAGGGTCACCCTGGGTGGCATGGTGGTCTCGCAGTCCCGCATTCTCACCCGAAAGGGGGACACCATGGCCTTTGTGACCCTTGAGGATCTGGCCGGACAGGTGGAGGTGGTGGTGTTCCCGTCGGTTTTCTCGGAGTGCACCGACCTGCTGCAGGACGAGGCGGTACTGCTGGTTTCGGGCAGGGTTTCACATCGGGACGACGACGTTAGCGTTGTGGCCGAGGGAATCAGACGTCCGGACAGCGCGGGGAAGGTCTACATCCATGTGGGCGCAGACATGGAGACGCTGGAGCAGGTAAAGTATCTTCTGAGGCAGCATTCGGGTGATGCGCCAGTCTACCTGTGCCTGGCGGAGATGGACTGCGTCATCCTGGCCGGTGACAGCTTCAGGGTGGAGCCGAGCGGTGGTTTTATCGGCGCCCTTGAAAGAGTCCTGGGCGACGGATCGGTCAGATACTTTCCTCCGACGGAGGAGACGGCATCCTGAGGGTGGGTGATGGTGATGTTTTGGCGAATACTGGCCCTGCTTACTCTGATACCCCTGGCCGAGCTGGCCCTGCTGCTCGAGATCGGGAAGTACCTCGGGACGTGGCGCACCGTGGGGCTGGTGGTGATCACGGGAATCGTCGGAGCCTTCATGGCCTCCCGCGAGGGAACCGCCGTGCTCAGACGGATCAGGCTGGAGGTCACCGCGGGGCAGATTCCCTCGGGGACGCTGCTGGAGGCCGGCCTGGTTGTTGCGGGTGGTCTGCTTCTACTGACTCCGGGCCTGATGACGGATGCTGTGGGGTTTGCCTGCCTGATACCGCCCAGCCGCCGGCACCTGAAGAACTGGATCGTACGTAGGGTGGAGATATTCATAATGCGGGGATTCTGACCGGGAGGTGCGTCTTGAATGAAGAGAAGGTGTTGACGGCCCTGCGCGGGGTGCGGGATCCGGAGCTGGGAAGGGACATCGTGGATCTGGGCATGGTGCGGGAGGTTTCGGTTTCCGGCGATGCCATTGCGGTGGAGATCGCCCTGACCATCGCGGGCTGTCCCTTCCGGCAGAGCATAAAGAGGCAGGTGGAGGAGGTGCTGAGGGAGACCGCGCCCCAAAGAAGGGCAGAGGTTGCCCTGTCGGTCATGACACCCGGGGAGCGGGAATCTCTTCTGCAGCAGTTGGGCCTCACGAGGGAGAGCAAGAACAGGATTGCTGAGCCCGATACAGCAACGCGGATCATTGCCGTGGGGAGCGGAAAGGGCGGTGTGGGAAAGTCCACCGTAGCGGCCAACCTGGCCCGGGCCTTCGCCCGGGCAGGGCGGCGGGTGGGCCTGATGGATGCCGACATCCACGGTTTCAGTCTCCCCCTGCTCCTGGATGTGGGAGGCAGGCCGCGAGTCGTCGACGGCGGCATTGAGCCCTGGCGGACCCGGGGGATCCAGGTCATGAGCATGGGCTTTTTCACCGAGGACGACGCCCCGGTCTTGTGGCGGGGTCCGATGCTTATGAAGGCGGTGCAACAGTTCATCCGGGACGTTCGCTGGGACGATGACCTGGAGTTTCTGGTGGTTGATCTTCCCCCCGGCACAGGGGACGTGCCCCTGACCGTTGCGGCGAAGCTTCCCCGGGCCTCGATGCTCATCGTGACGTCTCCCGAACGCTCCTCCGTCAGCGTGGCCTCCCGGGCCGCGAGGATGGCCAAGAGGACAAAGATGCAGATCCTGGGGGTGGTGGAGAACATGTCTCACCTTCGCTGTCCTGACTGCCGGGAGTTGATGCATCCCTTCGGGCGGGGTGGGGGCGAGGAACTCGCGGGTCGTCTCGGTGTCCCCCTTTTGGCCCAGATTCCCCTGGATGTCCCTTCCGGGCAGCACCGGGAGTTGGCAGTCGACAGGGACCGCTCAGAGGCAGGGGAGGCCATCCGGAGTCTGGCCGAAAACCTGATCCTGTCCCAGGAGCGCAGGGATGAACGGGGAGGTTGACCGCTCGTCTGCAGGTTGAGCCCAGGGACCGAGTGCACTATGAGGTGGTCCGAAGGATCCGATCAGGTATGCTGGCGGATCGAGCAAAAGCGAAAAGCCCAGTCGCAGGTTGATCAACGCGCCGACGGCCAGGCCGGTGATGGGGATGCCTTGAACCAGGAGCCAGAAGGCCGAGTAGGGCCAGAACAGCGATTGCCCTGTATCGGGTCTTCACGTCATCTCCTCCCTGGTCGGTAATGATGAGTGAATGCAGCTGATATCGGTGATCCATGCAACGAACGCATCCTCTCAGCGGACGGACAGCCGCTAGATGGCGGCTGTTGCGCAACCGCCATCTGCGATCCCGGCAGAGTGCTTGAGAGGAATAGACTAGGACAATCTTTCGGAGAGTCTGCCCGGTCGTCGCGGTGCCCTCAGGAATGCTGCCCTGGGCATGTAGAGAGAGACGATCCAGTTGGGGTCGACCACCTCGGTGATCTTGAGGTCGGCGGCGACACTGGCCAGCACGTATGCATCTTCGGGGGCCAGGCCGTAGAGGGTTCCGAGCCGGTTGATCATGTTGCGCACTGCCTCCTGGGTGGCCTGCATCAGGTCTCTGGCCACACCCATGGTGGCGAAGAAGCCCTCCTCATCGCCGAAGGGTGTCAGGGAGCCGGGCGGGGTCTCGATTTCGGGGGCTCGGAGGCGCTGGTCCTTGATGACATCGAAGCGGCAGGCGATTCCCAGGGCACCTTCAATGGCCGAAATGCAGACCTCTCCGTCGCCCTGAGCCAGGTGCCCATCGCCTATGGAGAAGAGCCCCCCCTCCACTTCCACGGGAAGGTATAGGGTGGTCCCTGCCGTTATGTCACGGGCGTCCATGTTCCCGCCCACATGGCGTGGGGGCATGGGTTCCAGGTCGCCCTCAACGGAGGCAGCCACACCCATGGTGCCGGCGAAGGGGGCGAGGGGCACCCGCACGAAGTCATTCATATGCGCGAACCTGCCGTCGTGGACCTCCCATATGCGAAGGTGTGGGTCACTGAAGTCCTCCTGCAGGACCCCGAATCCGGGCAGGATCGCCGTCCATCCCCAGCCGCGGTGTTGGACATCCAGTACATCGATTGCCAGGGTGTCGCCAGGTTTGGCGCCCCTGACGTACAGTGGGCCCGCGAGAGGATAGAAGGATCCCCAGTCAAGGTCAGAGAGCGATTCGGTGGTGGACGTCGGCGTGATCTGATTGTCGCTTGCCTCCCGGGTTTCGTAGAACACGGTGTCGCCTGGATCCACTTCCAGCACGGGTTCGAGATCCTTGTTCCATGTATGATGGACCCGGTCTTTTGGGAACAGGTGGAGTCTTGTCACATTGATTACCTCCCCATCTGAGATGGTGGTTGCTATCTTTGAGTTGTACAGACGGAGATGGATTCCTGCCTACCGGGCAACGGGCGAAAAAGCCGACCCCGCCGGTCCAATTTTGTAGAGCGCAGGCGCATTCCGTGAGCGAAAGGGCAGACTCCACATGTCTGCGGCCGCGGCCCAACTCCAAACATCCCCGGACAGGGAAATTGCAGACTCCACATGTCTGTAGCCGTGACGGTTGGGGCTACCTGAGGTCGTTGGCGAACTGAGCAATGGCCCTGTGGTCCAGGGTGGACACATCCTCCGAGATCCCGGCCACCCTCTTCACGATGATCCGCTCGAGAAGCTTCATCCTGGAGAATACGAAAACTCCGCCAAAGAGGCCCACCGCCCCAGCATGCTCGCGCAGGGTCGGGGGATAGGCCATTTCAAACTGTTCCTGCGCCTCCTTCCCTTCCCGCATACAGCAGACATACAGCCCCAGTTTCTTGCCCCGCAGGGCGTCCAGATTGGCCCGACAGAACGACCGGACCTGCTTCTGGATCCTGCCCATGCGGATGGACCCGCCGATCACGACCGCGTCAAAGCCGCCGATGTCCGGCCGGGGATCCGTCTTGAGATCCACGATCACTGCAGGGTCCAGATGGTCGCCCAGTAGTTGGGCTGCAGTCCTCGCGCACCCGCCGGTGGAGGCATAGGCGATCAGTGTCTTCATCACGCGCCTCCCTTCCCGTCGCCCGACACCGTGCACCTTCTGCATCTGCCGCCCAAGGCGTTCTCAAGGCCCAACGGTCTCTGTGCAGACTGTGGCGCCAGGCGATGGCGTCAGTTCTCAATGCAGTCTCAGCTTCTCCGGATTTACTAGGCCTGGGCCGTTGCCGGGTATTTGAATCTCCTTGGCGGGGTCCAGGTGGAGTCGGTCCTGACAAAGAACATGTCGTCATCCACCAGCGGAGATGCCCGGGCCGAAATCTCGAGCCTATCCGGAGTGAAGTGAAAGGTGACCCTTTCTGTATGCTGGCTGATCAGCCGGGGGAGAAGGTCGGTGAAGACCACCTCACCTGTGCTGATGATGTCAAACAGATGAAGATCGTGACCCTTCTGTCTCGACACCACTGCTATGTCCTGTTCTTCCCAGTAGTAGAAGCAGTCCCTGAGGACGTTGAAACAGTACCACATGAGAATTCCCTCGGCGTTTCTCACTCCAAAGACCCGGGAGACCGGCCTCCGCATTCCCGCCAGTCTGCGAATCAGTTTCAGGTCCCGGGGTTCCGAGGTGTGCAACTTGCGGAGACTGCCATCGCGGCTCGGGCTGGCATCAACCTGGAGGGTGAACTGGGTCTGGGGCACGCAGCTGAAGCCGAACCGGGGGTAGTAGTCGCGCAGCGCCCTGTCGCCGATGATGTAGATCAGGTCATATTCGTTTTCGCAGTCCCGGAGAACGGCATTGATGAGGTCGCCCGCAAGGCCCCGCCGCCGGTAGTCGGGATGGGTCATGACGGTGCCGATCTGTGCGGCCCTGCGTACGTCTCCGTCCAGGATCAGGTTCATCCTGTTGAGCGAGACATTGGCCACCACCTCATCTGCATCTGCATAGGAATAGCAGACATACCGGTGATCCCAGAAGCCCTTCTGGTGCCATTGCTCGAAACGGATGTTGAACACCTTCCGGGCCAGGCGGTCGAAGCTCCTCCTGTACCGGTCGTCGTCCCTGTAGTCGCAGATCATCTTCAGCCCTGCCATTTCAACCCCCTCCCCAGGAGTTTGCGCCATGCTGCTTCAGTAGAAATTCTACGATGGGTATGGCCGGTCCTGCCTCATATCCTTTGCCTGTCCCGGAGCGGGCCGGGTCCCGGGTGCGGAAGAGCCGTGGTGGGTGACCACCAGGGGCCGGGCGACATCCCGGGGAGGGGGTTGGCCGGAGCATTCGGGCAGGGCCGGGTACAGCGAGGTACCAGGCCAAAGTGCAGCAGGTCACAAAATCTTCATAATTGATCGTTATGATACTCGAGAGGAGCTGATGAGGCATGCCCCCCACCACCGTGCTCATCGTTGATGATGATGCCAACATATTGAAATTGATGCGCATGTACCTGGAGCGAGAGGGGTTTGAAGTCGTTGCTGCCGGGGACGGCATCACGGCCGTTGAGAAGCACGATCAGGTCGAGCCGGATCTGATGATCCTGGACATCATGCTCCCGGGTCTGGACGGGTGGGAAGTGTGCCGCCAGATCAGAAGCGACGGCACGACACCGATTATCATGCTCAGTGCCCGGGCCGAGGATTACGACAAGATCCTCGGTCTGGAAATGGGAGCCGACGACTACCTCACGAAACCCTTCAACCCCCGCGAGCTGGTGGCCAGGGTCCGGGCCGTCCTGCGGCGCAGCTCCGGCGAGGCTTCTGATGATCAGGTCGTGGAGTATCCCGGTTTACACGTCAACAGATCAGACCACGTTGTGACAAATTCCCAGGGCGAGGTCGCCCTGACTGCCAGGGAGTTTGACATCCTGTGGTTGCTGGTGGGATCACCAGGGAGGGTGTACACGCGGGAGATCATCCTGGAATCTGTGTGGGGCTTCGACCACTCCGTGGATGTGCGGGCCGTCGACACCAACATCAAGAGGATCCGACGCAAACTCGGGCCCCCTCCCGGGGGCTTCTGGGAGATCAAGACAGTGTGGGGTGTGGGCTATCGCTTCGAGGTCCACCGGGCGTGATGACGGCGCCCGTGCTCCCGGGCACGACCGACCCATCGACTGGTTCGTGATGGCGGCGTCTTGGTGGCGATTTCACCTGCTCGGAGGTCCTGACTGCAGGGCGCGCGTCGAAACCATCACTGCTCGTTTCGCGTGTGCGTTGTTAGCCCCTGGCATTTGCAGACGCCTCCCCCTTGGGTCGCATCGATAGATGCAGGCCCTTCGCCCGGGCGGGGTTCTGCTGTCCCTTCGCCCTCTAACGCCACCGCGACTCTCTCCGCCACCTTCGCGGCAGCTGGTGATTTCCCGGGGCTTGCCGGTCATACCCAGCCCGCTCCCTGCCTGCCGTCATGACAGGGGCCGGGGAGGGCTTCCCCAGTTGCCCAGCTCACCTCCCAACCGCTGCACTCGCCATATCCGGCGGGTTCCCCGGCGCTGCTTCTGCAGGCTCTTCGCACCGGCCATGGCCTTCACCGTGAGGCACCCGGTCCGGCTCTCGCTTGTTCCCCGAAGGGTTGCCTGGCGAGGCGGCAGGATTCGCTTTCTGCTGCAGACCGGTCGGTGACTGCCCATGTCAGGCTCTTGACGCTTCGCTTCGACGCCAGGCGTTTCCCCCAGACGCAGGCAGCCTGCTACCGGGCTCCCTGGTGACGAACCAGACTTGCACCGGCTGGCGAGCGTGAGCTTCTGAACTACACGGTCAGTGTTGACCAACTCCTCTCACCGCGGGTGTGCCCTCTGGGCACACTGTGAATCCAGCAGCAAACGCGCTCACTCTCTGACCACACGGTCCCGGCTGCATGAGACGCTTACCGCTGGATGACATGCAGAGAGCACCCTGCGTCAGCCACCCCGCGACCGGGATTCTGTCAGAGAATAAGAGAAACTTAGCTTTTACGTCACTGCTTTGCCAAATCTCCTTGCTACACTACAGGAGGCAAAGGAGGTGGATCCAATTGGTCAGGGGAAGGTTACTGTCCGTGGCCCTGATCGCCCTGCTTCTGGTCCTGGTCGCGGCCACCGCCGCAATGGCTCGCAGCAGCAGCGAAAGAGCAGAGCGCCTGGGTCTGAGTGACGATCAGCTCGAACAGATCGAGGCCCTGCGGGAGGCCGCAATCGCTCCCATGCACTCGCTGCGGGACCAGCTGAGGGAGGCGCGGGCCGAGGGTGATTCCGAACGATACGAGGCCATCAGAAGTCAACTGGCGAACATGAGACAAAAGATGCTGCATCTGGTGAGGAGTGTCCTGACTCCCGAAGAGCTGGAGCAGATGCGAGGAGAGGACTGCGTCTCCGATGAGGCAGGGTCACGCACCCTGCGTCTGTACATGCAGCACCGCCTGATGCAGAGACGTCTTCAGAGCGGTCGTTGAGGCCACAGGGCTTCCAGACAGGCCGTGCTGGAAGCCCTTCTTTCAATGAGCCCTCGATCATGTGGTGTGTGACAACGTCCGCGGGCTGCAGTTCGGTGCAGGAGGATGCTTTCCTTCCCGCGTCGGTGTCGACCAGGTCATGATGCAGGCCGCCGGCACCTGATGAGCAAGACCGGCGGCGTCACTGAGGTGCCTGGGAACCGGGAGCTGTCGCCTAAGGCATTGGGAGCGCCTCATTGCGCTGAAGGTCGCGGCTGATCCAACCGTCCTCCCTCCCTCTCGAGTGCAACGTCCCTTCATGTCATCTGAGCAGGATCTAACACATGTTTCACCAGCCGCGAGAACTGCGGTGCAGACGTTCCGCGGCGTCGCTGCTGCTCGTCAACCTCCGCCCGGTAGGTCACACGCCCAGCCAGCCCATCATGAGCGCTCACTGAGGCGAGGGCGGAGGATTGGCGGGACCGGCAGCGAAACATGAGAGTCGGAGCACCTGTGCCCAGAACTTGCGACGACGGTCGGCATTGATCAGAAGCGGCACACCTGGGAGGGGGTAGCATGAAGTACAGACAGTTGGGTGACACGGGACTGAAGGTCTCGGTTGTTGGCCTGGGCACCAATCAGTTCGGCGGCAAGGTCAGCCAGGAAGAGGCAGGCGAGATCCTGGCCCTGGCTGCAGATTGCGGGGTCAACTTCATTGACACTGCAGACATCTACCAGGGAGGGGCCTCGGAGGCCGCGATCGGAGAGGCCCTTGAGGGGAGACGCGGGGATTTTGTCATCGCCACAAAGGTGGGTCTGAGATCGGGGAAGGGCCCAAACGACGGCGGCGCCTCACGCAAACACATCATGGATAGCGTGCATCGGAGCCTGTGTCGCCTGAGAACGGATCACATCGATTTGTACCAGATTCACACCTGGGATGATGCGACGCCCCCAGACGAGACCTTGCGGGCCCTGGATGACCTGGTCACCGGGGGGAAGGTCCGCTATGTCGGTGTTTCGAACTGGAATGCCTGGCAGCTGTGCCTGGGAGTAAGTCTCGCAGAGATGAATGGGTGGGCGCGAATCGCTTCAGTCCAGCCTCACTACAACCTGCTGGTCAGGCAGGTTGAAGAGGAACTCATTCCCTGTTGTGAGCATTTTGGCGTCGGGATCATACCCTATTTCCCGCTGGCGGGCGGATTCCTGACCGGAAAATACCGCAGGGGTGAGTCAGCTCCGGAGGGTTCTCGGGGGGAGAGCAGTGAATACGTTCAGGAGTTTCTCACAGACCCTCACTATGGTGTCATAGAGGAGCTGGAGGAATATGCGGGGGTCCAGGGTTTCAGTCCGAGTCAGCTGGCCATCGCCTGGCTTCTGGCTCAGCCCCAGGTGGCCTCAGTCATCTCCGGAGTTACCTCCGCCGAGCATCTGGAGGAAAACGTTGCGGCGGCAAACTGGGGCATGAGCTATGAGGAGGAGCGGAAAATAAGGGGAATGGTTGAGCGGGCCAGGGAGCTCACCTGATCCCGATCCGGGGTCTGCCTCGGAGGTGCCGGGATCTGCCCTGCAATCTGTCTTGTGCCTCACCCGGTCAGTGTTGCGTTGAGGGCACTGTCTTGCGATGATTTGGAGGGTCGCCGCCGGGGCAGGTGCTGCATTCAATGGGCCGAGTCAGAGCACGGGACGCCGGCGCTGAAGCATGAGGATTTGATGCCTCCCCGAGGCCGGTGCCACGGGCCGGGCAGTCCCCGCGAAGGGAGCGCAGAATGCGGCACCCGCCGGTGGAGCAGCCCGCGGTTTGCAGCGACCTGATCGATAGATTCGGGCAGTGGGCGATGCCGACGTCGCCAGAAGGAGCCCGGGATGGCGTGCTGCGGACAGGTAGCATGAGAGCGAGACGAAGGGAGACTGTCTTGTGAGCCTGCACAGCCTGATTGATGAACTGGCGGTGAGATTGGGTGCGCTTCTTTCGCCGAAGTACTTCAGGGAGAGCGTCACTCCGAGCCCATTGAAGAACACCTTCGGGTGATGCGGTCGGACGGAAGATCGAACCTGTAGGCGATGGAGGGCCAGCAAGAGGTCATCCTGAACAGCCTGGGCGGAGAACTCACCGGTGCGGTGAGAGGGGAGAGGTGGTCAAGGTCCAGGGGCTCCGGCCATCATATACCATCACGGAGCTCCGAAATACCCTACGACTATGGGTTCAAGCGGGTCTTCTCCTCGAAGGATCCTCGCTGCCAGCGGGTCAACCTCTTCGCACTACGGGCCCCATGGCACAGTTCGCGAGGCGACTTCTTCCGGGGCAGCGCAGCTCTTTGCAGGTGGGTGGCCATGTTGGCCGCCCCGGTCACACTTGCCGAGAAGCTCGTGGAGGCCCTGAGAGCGGAAGGGGTCACAACAATAGTCCTCTGTGGAGCCAGCCTGGGAGGTTTTGTCACCAACCTGCACCACATCCATCACGATTCTGCCGATGTCTATGTCCCGGTGTTGGCGGTACTGGCCATGGATGAGGCGTATCTCGACTCCGTCTACTCCCGCGCGGTGGCACCCCTGAATGAGCAGGATGTACGGCTGATCAGGCGGCTGTTGAACTTCGAGAGAGGTTTCACCTGTCGGGGGCATGAAAACGTGTTCCCGCTCTGCATGATCGGCTGCTGACCTATCAGAGACAGCTGGCGTCCTATGGTGATTGCCCCGTGGCGACGGACAGGGGTATACCACCGGGGCTGTGGCGTTCTCCCGGATCAGAGATCATGTGTTCGACCACCTGGACGTCTAAAATGGGGTGCTGTGGGCGGCTGGCCTGCGATGGCGGGTTCCATCGCCCAGATTCGATGGGGCCCGGTCCGGGTTTCGGAGGACTGCCCGCGGAGGTGGCCCAGTCGAAGGACCTGGAGCCTTGCACTCCGTCAAAGGAGTCAGGTCCCCAGGTCTAGAAACCCGATGAGGATGCTGCTCGCGATTTCGCGGGCCTCAGAGACCGGGGCGCCGGGCAGGTGGAGTCGCCCTGCCCTATCCATCACAGGCGCTCCAGTTGTGTGCAGCGACGAACGAAGGGGAGTGTGCCATCCATGCACGGTTTTCACGGAAGAGTCCTGCGGATTGACCTGACGGATCGGAGTACGAAAGAAGAGATCATTCCCGGGGACGTCCTGAAAAAATACCTGGGCGGAAAAGGTCTGGCATGTTATCTTCTCTTGAAGCACCTGCAGCCGGGAATTGATCCCCTCTCTCGCGACAACAAGATGGTGTTTTCCACCGGCCCGGTGGCCGACACCCCCGTGCCCGCAGCCAGCCGCTTTGGAGTTTTTGCCAAGTCGCCTCTGACGGGATTCTTCGGCGAATCCTATTCCGGGGGGCATGTGGCTCCAGTCATGAAGCGCACCGGCTACGATGCTTTTATGATTGAGGGGGCAAGTGAGGAACCGCTGTACCTGCACATCTCAGAGGGTGCAGTGGAATTTCAAGATGCATCGGGGGTATGGGGTGAGCAGACCTACGCGACGGAGGATGCACTGCTGGATGAGGTCGGTGTCAGGGGAGCACAGGCCCTGGTCATAGGACCCGCGGGGGAGAACCTGGTCAGGTTCGCCTGCATCAAGAACAACTACTGGCGTTCTGCGGGTCGAACGGGCATGGGTGCGGTGATGGGATCGAAGAAGCTCAAGGGGATTGTCTTCAGCGGGTCGCAGACGACACCCCTGGCCGATGAAGACCTGCTTCGAGGTTATGTCAGAGAAATGGTGAATGAGTACGGGGACACGGACAGGACCAGGACCATGCGGAAGCGGGGCACTCCATATATGGTCGGCGTGGCCAATACCGCGGCAGCCTTTCCCACGCGCTACTGGCGGAAGGGATCCTTTGACGGGTGGGAGGGCATCAGCAGTGATGCCATGCATGAGAAGATGGAGGTCAGGCCCAGGGCCTGCCATCGCTGCTTCATGGCCTGCGGGAAACTGATCAAGGTGACCAGCGGGCGACACGAGGGTCTGGTGCTGGAAGGGCCGGAATATGAGACGCTGTATGCCCTCGGCGGCCTCTGCTGCGTGGACCGGATTGACGAGGTCGCATACCTGAATGACCTCTGTGACCGGTTGGGCCTGGACACCATCACCGGCGGCAACACCGTGGCTTTCGGCATTGAGGCTGGAAAGAGGGGGAAGCTCAGCGGGCAACCCGAGTATGGTGATGTGGATGCAATCGCGGAGTCCCTGAAGCAGATTGCCCGGAGGGAAGGTGCGGGGGAGATCCTCGCCAGGGGAGTCCGGGGGGCAGCCGAGGAGCTGGGGCTGCAGGATATTGCAGTGCACGTCAAGGGGCTGGAGCCTGCGGGCTATGATCCCAGGACGCTGCGAGGTATGAGTCTCGGGTACGCGGTGTCCGGGCGGGGAGCCTGTCACCTGCGCTCGAGTTTTTACATGGTGGAGTTGAATGACGAGGCGCCGGAGGAGCCGGTGGCAAAGACGAGGGAGTTCGTCCGATACGAAAACAGAAACACCCTCGAGGATTGCCTCATTCTCTGCCGGTTCTACCAGAAGTTTATCGGATGGAAGGGCATGGAAACTATTGTCAGGGCGACCACGGGCATGAACGCAACCGAGGACGATCTTGCGTCCATAGCCAGTAGAGTGACTACAATGGTCAAGCACTTCAACATCCGCGAGGGTTGGACGACCGAGGACGACGCCCTGCCGGCGCGGATGTTCAATGAGCCCATCGGTCCTGACGGGGACTGGGTCGCCGACGAGGGGGAACTGGAGATCATGCTTGCCGAATACTACCGTCTCCATGGATGGGATGAAGACGGCATGCCGAGATCAGCCGGACCATAGTCTGTCAGTTCAGTCAATCCATTGCAGTTCCCCGCAGGAGCCGCCCCTCCAGTGGGATCTGCGACGGATCGGTGTAGGGAGCTGAGGATCTGGTGTGTTGACCCGAACCGCCCGCCCATCCCGCGATGAGTGATGGCCACCCACCCACCAACTCTATGCCGAACCTGTCCGAAGGCGGCGGAGGACGTGGCAGGTGCCAGGGAAGGCGGATTCGCATTGCGGCCGGACGCACTACACCTAGTACTACTCCATTAAGTATATGGCGGTTCTTCATCCTCAATTCTCCTGCGGCACATCGGGCAGAAGCCGAGCTGTAGTAGCAGGATCTCCATCACAATCTCGCGCTGTACTCTGGGCAGGGTCCACCCAGAAGTTTTTTTTTGCCCGCAGGGTTTCGAGAGTGAGGAAGTCGAATGCCATCATGGTCATGGTTACGTGATGATGCCATCCGGTCCATGAGCGTCCCTCGAAGTGATCCAAACCCAGCTGATCCTTCAGCTGCTGATAGTTCTGCTCCACCCACCATCGCAGTTTGCCCCAGTAGATCAGCTGTCGCAGTGTCGTGGTCTCATCCAGGTTGGATACCCAGAATTTCGTCGGTCCTTCCTCATCCTCGGGCCACTGAATCAGCAACCAACCCATCGGCTCTGTGACCTTGCCCTGGGCATGGCCGTGCGATGGCTGAGCTCTGATGGCGGCAAATCGGCTTTTCAGGGGTCCCTTGCTACCCTGCCGCCACGTTACTTCCCTCCAGGCATCCTCGGGTAATTGACGGGCTATTGCGACCGCACTCTGTGGATCCGGCAGATCGTAATCTCGGGTACGCGGTCTGCCTCTACCACTGTGCTTGGGTATATCAGTTCTGATCTCCTGCAGCCAGAATCCCGTCTCTGCTCCTATACCCACCACATACGTCAGATTCAGCGAGCGCAGGGCCTGCCGGAACTTGGTCGCTACGCCATATCCCGAGTCGGCTATCACCGTACCCGGATTGACACCCCACCCAAGCGCCCTATCGATCATCTCAACTGCCAGCTGCCATTTGGTCTGAAACTTTCGACCCTGAGGTATACCCGCCCGATTGCAACGCTCAGCATCCTGCGCCCATTTCTCCGGCAAGTACAACTGAAAGTCCAGAGGGAAACATGCATCTTCGGTGGCGTAGTTCAGACTGACTCCGATCTGGCAGTTACCGACCTTGCCCAACGTCCCCGAGTACTGCCGGGCAACCCCCACCGAGTGCTCCCCTTTCTTCGGGAAACCGGTGTCATCCACTACCCAACCGCCACTGGCTGGCACAAAACTCATCATCTGCAGCGCCAACTGTCGCCGCACCGGCTCCCAATCCCACGGGCTCTGACTGAGAAACTGCTGAAGGGCCTGTTCATCACCTTCCAACTGCCGCGCAATACCAGCAGCTGTCTTGCGTCCTCCTCCTTCCAGAAGCAGTCCGTGTAGATACACGGCGGCCCAATGACGTCGCTCAGAGCGCCCGAATAGCGGTAACAACGGCCTGACGAACTCCCGCAATCTTCGCCTGCCTTCCAGCAACTCTTTCGCTTTCATACCATGGATATTCTACCCGGGACTGGCAATCTCCTGCTCACTTAACGGAGTAGTACTAGTCGACGACAACATAGATTGCGCTCCGACCCCAATCGACCGCCCTGCTCATTCATATTGCCCCTGGGCCATCATGGACCCCAACCCGGCACAAAAAATCACCCTCATCAGAGGGTGACTGAGGATGGTGCCGAGGGTGGGATTCGAACCCACAAGGGGGGTCACCCCATGCGATTTTGAGTCGCACGCGTAGGCCAGTTCCGCCACCTCGGCCCATGGATCATGCTGCACCACGTATTATAGCAAAGCGACCTCCTTCGCACAATGATTCATCACTCATCTGTCGCCCTGCAGGCGACCACATGGGATCCTCTGGCGCGGGCCAATCCATGCAGCTTCTGCGTCCGACGAGCACTGAGACCAGCCCGAGAGGCCGATCCTTTGCGTGCGCCTCACGGCGGCAATATCCACTTTCGTTTTTGAACCGCAGGGGAATCATCACCGAATGCAGGGCACATATTCTAATGTAGGGCCACATTGCAACAGGAGGTGATGGGCGTTGCGACCGAGAGCATCAGAGGCTGTCCTGATGGTCATCATGATGCTGATCTGTACCTATCCAGTCTACGCAGCCATGTCCGAGATGCCCGTCGGAGTTGAGGAGACCGTTGAGAAACCCTTCCTGCCAGCGGGGTATCCGGAGCACGGGATATGGATCAACATCCCCGCCCGGAAACTGGTCATCGTGGACCAGGGCCGGGTTGTGGGAGCATACTCCGTGGCCGTTGGCCGGTCAGACAGCCCGTCACCCGTAGGGGATTTTACCGTTGAGACGCGCATCTGGCAGCCGTGGTGGTATCCTCGAGGAAGAGGGCCCGTCCCGGCGGGGCCGGAGAATCCCCTGGGGCCCTGGTGGTTGGGATTGGACCTGAAGGGTTACGGCATTCACGGAAACAACAACGAGAGCTCCATTGGGCAGTTCATCTCCGAGGGTTGCATCCGCATGAGCAACCCGGACATCTTCGAGGTGGCGGGGTGGGCCCAGATTGGGACCCCGGTCCGGTTGGTCTACGACACAGTTTCCCTGATCCCACATCTGAGGGAGGGGGACGTTGAATGGCGCGTTGCCGTCCACCGAGACGCCTACGGTTTGACGGAGGGGTCGGAGCAGGATCTGGCCCTGCAGCTGCACGAGCTCGTGAGGGAGAACAGCCTGTCCCTTTCCGGAGTCGACCAGATCGAGGTGTTGAAGTCGCTGAAAGGGGCCGACCTGCCCGTCGAGGTGCCTGTGCTGGCACCTGCCGCTGACCGGGCCCGCAGCGGGGAGGCGGTGAGCCTGGCTGTGATCTTCGGAAATCAGGTGCTGCAGGTCGGCGCCCTGATGGCAGGCGGCGAGGTCCATCTGCCACTGGGGGCCTTTCTCAGCGAGATGGGACGGCTCAGGGGCACGAGTTTTGTGGTGGAGTTTGATTTCCGCCCCGACCACTGGCACCGCGTGGGACCCGACGGGCTCATCGATGTAGAGTTGGGCCTGCAGGGGCAGCGCCCC